>NZ_JBAWHG010000047.1:0-14918 GCF_049593655.1 Chlorobium sp. | reverse complement strand
TGAAAAGCCAGTATGGACTATATCTGATGCAGTTACTTTCCAAGCGATAAGCATATCCTATTCCGCAGGTTTGATGATGTTTAGCTTGCCTTGACATAAAGTCGGGGGTGAAGTGGTTCTGTCCAAGCAGATAAGAAAAGTAAATTTAAGCGGGTCATCCGTATAACCCGTTAACTGAAGAGCTGCATAATGAATTCCATGGGCATCAAGTCGCTCAGGGAACAGGTTTTCTGGAGAAATCCAAAGCCGGTGCATATGACCTGATCATCCGAGACAGATATTCGGCGATCAGGTCATATGCACTCGTTTTGTAATGGACATCGTCGTAAAAATAGGCAGTTGTTTTAGGTATGGCTTTTTCGAGATCGACAAGGATGACCTGTTCATCGGCAGCTACCTTGCGGATCATATCATTGTATGCATTAAGCCCGGTAAACGCGGTTTTATAGGACCATTTTCTACCTGAACCGGAAGTTTCAACGTTCAGCATATTAAGCATCGCAAGCTCTTCGCTGCTCATTTTTTCCTTGCAGATATTCGGTTGGGTCATGAGGATAACTTTCGTTCCGTCATGTTTTGCCAGGGTTATGATGGTTCTCAGGTTTCTTTCGAACGATGCCAGCCCGGGGAATGTTTTCATTTCAATTTCCGCAGGTTTTTTCTGGTACCATATGGAGGCAAGCGATTCCTGGAGCATCGCTGAATAGCTGCCCATTTTTACCGTCCGCATGATCGGGCCTAAAAAGTGGCCATAGTCACTCCTGAAACTGCCGTTGCTCATTCGGGACATATCAGCGTTATGCAGGAGATCATTGATGTTTTCCATTACGATAATGGCATCCGGCTTGTATGGTCGTACGTTCTGGTTGTAGTGAATAAGGATGTGCAGGGTTGAATACCACTGTTTTCCGCAGTTGAAAAGCCTTACCTGCTTATAACCGTACTGCCTGTCGAGTTTTTTTTCAACAAGGGAAGGCCAGTCGCGTCCCGTCTCATCCTTGAATTCGGTTGTGGAGCCTCCGAGGCAGAAGATGTTGTATTTTGTTGTATCTACACCGGTAATATCTTTGGGCTTAAGCTGCAGAAACGTATGAAATTCTTCTGTCTGCTTTTTGTGTGAACGGTTATAACGAAAATCGTTGACAGTGAATGCCAGAAGGGATATGAAAAAAAACAGCAGCAGCACCAGTAAAGCTGATGAAGTCTTGATCTGCTTAAGATAGGCTGCCCGGTAAAGAAAAATCAATCCTACAGCTCCCGCCGGGAAAAAAAGCAGAATGGCGACTCTTAATTTGTAGGCACTTACAAGAAGAGGGAAGCTTGAACGGTCAGGATAGAAAAAGCCGGCATACAGGTACAGGCAAAAAGAAACAAACAGTGTGACAGCAATGACGTTGAAGGGGGTCCAGAAAGACTTTTTTTGTTCTGTCATAAAACTATGATCGGTTTTATCGACTGGATTTCTTCAGTCGAGTTTGAATTCCTCTTTCCAGTCTGTATCGTTTTTCAGCTCTTTTTGGTGACGTTTGTCGAACAGGTAATTACCCATTACAAGATAATCGATCTCCGTGCGCATGAAGCAGCGGAATGCGTCGTCAGGAGTGCAGACGATAGGTTCTCCCCGTACGTTGAAACTGGTGTTGACGATTACTGCATAGCCTGTGAGTTTTTTGAAATCGTCAATGAGTTGCCAGTATCGGGGATTTGTGTTGCTGCTCACGCTTTGCAGACGGGCAGAGTAATCGACATGGGTAATCGCCGGCATGTCGGAGCGGAGAAAATAGAGGCGTTCTGACAGGTTTTGATTGTGGTAACCTTCGGGGAGAGGAATCCGCCGGTTGTTGACGACCGGCACGACGAGCAGCATGTAGGGCGATGTCCGGTCAAGTTCAAAGTATTGATCGATCTCTTCTTCGTTCACTGACGGGGCGAATGGCCGGAACCCTTCTCGGAACTTGATTTTAAGGTTCATTTTTTTCTGCATCTCGGGATTTCGCGCATCACCGAGGATCGAGCGGTTTCCAAGAGCCCGTGGGCCGTATTCCATTCTGCCCTGAAACCAGCCGATGACCTTTCCTTCAGCGATCAGTTCGGCTGTTTTTTTCGATAATTCGTCGAATTGCTCGAAAAAGGTAAACGGGGCATTGTATTTGCGAGCCGTTCTTTCTATTTCGATGCCTGAAAATTCCGGTCCAAGGTATGACCCTTTCATGGCATCCGGCCTTGTTTCAGGTTTGCGCTCGTTGCCACCCCAGATATGCCATGCTGCAAGTGCAGCTCCAACGGCGCCACCGGCATCACCTGATGCCGGCTGAATCCAGATGTCGTCAAAGATTCCTTCGGCAAGAAGCTTTCCGTTCGCCACGCTGTTGAGCGCGACACCGCCGGCCATGACAAGATTCCTGCTGCCGGTAAGCTCCCTGGCTGTGCGGGCAAGCCTGATCATCACCTCTTCGGTGATCTGCTGTATGGCAAGCGCCATATTCATGTAGGGCTGGGTCAGGAGACTTTCTTCGGATCGGGGAGGTATTCCGAACAGCTTTTCCCATTTACGGTTGTTCGTCATGGTAAGGCCGGTCGCGTAGTTGAAATACTCCATGTTCAGTATCACTGAACCGTCCGTGCGGATATCGATCAGTTTTTCGAGAATGATTTTTTTGAATTCATGCGTCTCCGGAGATTCCGGGTTTCCGTAAGGCGCCAGCCCCATGAGTTTATATTCACCGCTGTTCACCTTGAAGCCGCAGTAATAGGTGAATGCCGAATACAGCAGACCGACGGAATGCGGGAAATGCAATTCCCTGAGGATCTCGATATCTTTGCCCTTTCCGTGACCGATAACCGAAGTCGCCCATTCGCCAACACCGTCGAGCGTAAGGATTGCCGCATTCTCGAATGGTGACGGATAAAAAGCGCTTGCTGCGTGTGAAAGGTGGTGTTCGGGAAACAGTAACGGAACCCTGGGCATTCCTTTCTTTTTCCCAAGTTTTTCAAGCTCTTCCTCGAGCATGTTTTTCATGAACAGCTTTTCCTTGATCCAGACCGGAATAGCTGATTTGAAACTGACCAGACCATTCGGGGCAAAAGCATGATAGGTTTCAAGCAGCCGTTCGAACTTGATGTATGGCTTGTCGTAAAAGGCAACGGCTTTCAGGTTTTCAAAAACGAGACCAGCTTCGTCCATCGCATAACGGGCGGCATGCAGCGGAAATCCGGGATCGTGCTTCTTGCGGGTAAACCGTTCTTCGTGAGCCGCGGCGATGATTTCGCCGTCAACAACAACAGCGGCTGCGCTGTCGTGATAATAGGCCGATATTCCGAGAATCGCATCCGACATAAATGTATCGCAACCGGTTAAAACAGTGTATAGATGAATGGCGCGATAGCTGTGCCGCTCGTAAGAACAATCAGAACGCCGAAAAGAAGCAGTACCACAATAAGCGGCACGAGCCAGAATTTTTTTCGTTCGACGATAAATGAAAAAAGATCTTTAAGGAAATCCATGTTCGCTTAATTAATAAGGTTTTTCGAAATCTCCGGGTTGAAACCGATGGTTCCTTACAACCAGAACGGAGCTGTTGCCTTTCTTGAACTCTTTCAGCCTGAGGCTGTCCTTGCCGGCAAGTTTTCTCAGAAAGGCAACGGGTACGACAAAAAGAATGAAAACGAGCGAAAGTAATATCTGGGACATCACGGTCCCCAGCAGATGGGAAATGCCGAACCAGATCACCGCAAGTGGACGAAAAATACCTGGGACGGTCATGACAACAAGAAGAACCCCGACTGACAGCTTGAAGTAAATCAAATTGCCGGAATTGATTCCAATGAGCAGCAGGATGAGAATCATTGCCAGGCCGGTATCCTTTGATTGCTCCTTGCCGATTGATGTCGAAAAAAACGACGGCTTTGTATTCGAGAGTTCTGTCATAGTTTTTTGCTGGCGCTCAAAGTGAAAACTACCATGCCTGTTCTTGCATCGGTTACGTTATACAAGCATTCAGTTTATTTGGGGCTCCGTTATTTCCTGTGGATAAGGGTATTGGGTGTGATCCTGAATCAGCAACTATTGTACCAAATCAAAAAGGAGTTTTTTTTTACTCTTTGAAAGCGAAGACAACAAGGCTTTATTTTGACTTATACAAAGGAAATACGTTTTTTTGGATGGCGTTCTCGTTTATTGATCCATTATGCCGGCCAGTCTTGTTTTGAGACGTTTTTGCTGTGTTGACCGATCCATTTTGATACAGGGCGGCTCTCGTTTTTTCTGATCGGAAAAAGAGGATAGGCCCGCCGGCTTACTCTGCAGATTTTTTCAAAGCCGTCATGATCATGTCCGGCACGAAATGTCAGCAGCGGATATGCTTCCCTTGACCTGCCACTATGCGAACGACGTAGCGTGTTTCCGGTTCGATTCTGCTACAGCATCCGTGAAGCTTGTGAGTTTTGCCTGCCTGCTTTTGCCGGTTGAACGCTCAGCCTTTTGTGTCCGGAGGTACGAGATACTGGAAATGCGCGCCTGAAAGCAGTCCAAATCAATCGTGACCGGAAATTGGCCATTCCCGCCGGAAGGATTCCCGCGAGGATATGGTTGTCTTTTTGCAGGGTTCATGCATGAAACGTTTTCGGTTTTTGCTGTGAACGGACTATTGCAGCATACTCATTACGTTGTCGATAAAGAACAAGAGTACAGGTTTGACCGTTTCGCTGAATACATTCCTGGTGGTGCTCATGGGAGTCATCTTCTTGCATCTGATTTCGTACAGCGACAAGGATTCGCTGTACCAGTCGTTTTTATAGGTTTCCGATCCTCTCATCGAGTCATAGACGGAGAACCTGTTCTGGATGGCCCATTCGATGCAGTTGACCAGGTGGATGTTGCCGAGGCCGAGTTGCCTGTATGAGTAGTTTACGGCAGGTATGTATGAGTAGAAGGTTTTACCGTCAATGAATCCCATTCTCCAGCTGGCTGATGCATTGTCCAGCTTAAGTACCGAAAAGTGCAGCAATCCGGCTTCGAGGCCTCGTTCCAGGAGTTTTTCGTGGAACCCTGGAGCCTTGTAGGCTTTTGGCCAGCGCAGTGCATTATGGTGCAGCAGTTGTTCCAGTTCTTCCCTGGCTTCTTTCAGATCATCCCTGCTGAAAACAACATAGTCCAGGGTGTGCTGTTCAAGAATCCTTTTCTTTCTGCGCCTGAGTTCATGAACGGTTTTTCTGGATAGTGTCGCAAGATAATCGTCTACCGACCTGAAATCCTTTATCGTGATATACCGGCAGGTTTCTTCGGGCAAGCAGATGGACAGGTCCTGGTCTGAAACCAGGGAAAGTCCGTTGATGTAGATCGCGTCAAATTTGAACTTGTTGAGGTGACGGTACAGTTCCTGATGGAACGCCACGAGCTCCTCCTGGGTGACATCGCCGGTAACAAGCGGATTGTGGTAATCGTAATCGGCGAAGCCTACCGGTACGATGACTTTCTGGAAAAGGTTTTTAATGTTTCTTTTCCAGATGACCAGCGGCATCAGGATTCTGCCATTTGTTTTTTCCGCGATACAGAAGAGCGGAGCGATGTTGTTTTTCGGGCGGTAGGTGTCGGTCCAGATTCCTGAAAGCACCGGGTGGTTGAAGATGCATGCGGACGCTGCGGAGGTATAGGCGTTGTGCCATTGCTCGAGAAAAGCCGGATTTTCGACATCTTCCCAGCTTCCGAGAAACCGGAATGTCCATACCGTATTCATATAATCGGATAACAGGGATTATGAACTTTCTTTCTCTCAGGTTGTTGCCAGTGCTGCCGGCCATTGTATTCCTGCTTCAGGCTTGATACTGGGAAGGGGCCCGCAAGAACAGACTGCAGTTCCACAGTCAACGCGGGAGCCTGAAGCGCACTTTTCGCCATCTCTGAAGTATAACCATTAAAACCGGTTTTTGAAATAACTGCGTTTCACTTTCATTTTAGCGCATCCATCCCGAAGATTGTTGTCGAACGTAACTGTTTTCAGGTGCGTCGCACTTGCACGGTTTCGGCCGGACGTGCATTCATGCATTCTGCGCCCTGACCAGCAGCACAGGATAGTCGATCTCGTTGATCAGACCGTACACGGTTTCCTGGGGCAGGTTCATGCGGTCGCTGAGCACCAGCAGCCCTGAATCGGCAAGACGGATATAGCGGGCAAGGATTCTGGTGTCGGTTACCGGCGGCAGCAGGTGGTATTCCACCCTGAGTTGTCCGGCAGGAATGCTGCGGGAGATCTCTTTTTCCATCTCCTTTCCGCTTCCCTCGTTTTGCGGCAGCATGAGGATATGCAGTATGTTCCCCGGACGTATCAGGTTCAAGGCGATGGCGACGGCGGTTTTCGTGGCTTCCGATCCGTCGTAGAGCACCAGTACGGCTTCATGTTCGGCCGAGAACCCCGTCCGCATGAGCAGCACGTTTTTTGCGCTTCCGGCTATCGCGCTTCGGGCTGTCGAACCGAGCCCCTTGCGGCAGGTGGGAGAGCGTCCGCTTCTGCCAAGCACGAGAAGATCGGCCCCGAGAGCGGCGGCAATCATCTCTCTTGGGACAATGCCCCGGCGGACATTGAACGTATGGTGAACCCTGAGGATTCCGGCCTCCCGCTGCAGCGATGTTTCTGCCTGCCGCGCCTGCATTCGGAGCAGCCTTTCCAGTTCTGCGGTGTTCATGCTTTCCGGTTCGGAACTGAGAAGGCGGATTTCCTGGCCGAAAGGGAGATCGGCAATGCGCAGAAGGTTGATATCCTCCACGAATATGCCGATCAGTTCGGCGTTCATTCTTGCCGCAAGTTCTGCTGCGGCTTTCAGTGAGGCCATACTGTGGGGAGAGCAGTCAATGCCTACAGCAATGCTCCTTATCGAATACCGCTCCGGTTTCGGAGGGGTTTCCCGGTTTCGGTTCTCCTGATGCTGCATGCCTACTCCGCCTTCCCGTTTGGTTTTTCATTGAATTTTTTCAGTTTCAGCGCCATTTCCTGCAATCTTGCGCTTATTCTTCCGTTGATGCTTTCCGCAGGATAGAGGCCTTCGGCATCGGGCTCGCCCGCCGGAATGCCGGTAAGGATTTCAATCCCTTCGTCGATATGGCTTACCGGCCATATTGAAAAGAGACCTGCTTCAGCAGCAGCAACAACATCTGCCCTGAGCATGAGATTGTCGATGTTGGATGCCGGTATCAGCACGCCGTGTTTTCCGTCGAGGCCGCGGGCAGCGCAGAGGTCGAAAAAACCTTCGATCTTTTCGTTTACGCCGCCGATCGCCTGCACCTCTCCGTGCTGGTTCACCGAACCGGTTACGGCAAACCATTGCCGGATGGGGGTTTCCGACAGTGCGGAAAGCAGGGCATACAGTTCGGCAGAGGAGGCGCTGTCGCCTTCGACGCCGCTGTAGGACTGTTCGAACACCAGCGAAGCGGAAAGGGATAGAGGCTGCTGGACGGCGAAGCGTGCGGCAAGGAATCCTGAGAGTATCAGCACCCCTTTCGAGTGAATCGGGCCCCCCGTCTTGACTTCCCGCTCGATATCGATAACCTGACCCTTGCCGAGGCTTACCCTTGCGGTGATCCTTCCAGGATGGCCGAAGCTCTGTCCACCCGGAGAGTAAACGGCAAGTCCGTTGATCTGCCCGGTTTTTTCCGATGCGGTATCGATGAGAATGGTGTTTCTCAGGGTCGCTTCCCGGATTCTTTCGCGTATCCTCGATGCTCGCACGGTTCTCGAGTCGATGGCCATCTGCACATCTTCGGCGGTTACCTGTTGCCGGTTGTTTCTTCGCGTGTAGTAGTCGGCTTCATGAACAAGGTCGGCGATGCTCTGCATGTGGGCGGTAAGCTTTACGGCATCGCTGGCGATGCGGCTTCCGTGTTCGACAATTCTTGCGACCGCGGTTTTTTCGAAGTGGCAAAGAGTATCTTTTTTCGCTATGGCGGCTATGATGCGGGCATAGGCCAGCCTGCTTTCGGCAGTGTTCTGCAGGTCGTCCTCGAAGTCCGCCGCAACTTTGAAGAGCTCGCTGAAATCAGGATCATAGCTGGAGAGGAGGTAGTAGAGCGTGCGTTCTCCGAGCAGGATGACCTTCACGTCGAGCGGGATCGGCTCGGGGTCGAGCGAGACCGTGCTGACAAGGCTGTAAAGCTGGGCAAGCGATTCGATCCGGATCTGCCGGGTGCGCAGGGCTTTTTTCAGCGCTTCCCATGCGAGGGGCTCGAGCAGGAGCCGGCGGGCGTCGATGAGCAGATAGCCTCCGTTTGCCCGGTGGAGCGCTCCCGCCTTGATGAGCGTAAAGTCCGTAACGAGGGTTCCCATCTGCGAAAGGTGTTCGATATCGCCGATGAGGTTCTGGCTGGCGGGTTTTTCTTCGATAATGACGGGCGCTCCCTTCGAGCGGCTGTTATCGACCAGCACGTTGACCTTGTAGCGGTTGAAGAAATTCCCTTTCATCGCCGACAGGCCTGGCAGGAGTTCCTGCGGGGAGCTCTCCTTTTCGAGAAAATGGTCGAAATGCTCGATGATGTCGTTTTCAACCCGCCCGAGATAAGCGGTGACCTGCTCAATCCTGCTGTAGCTGATTCCGGGTTCAGCAAAAAGCGGCTTGACTGCAAAGCCCGCAATCAGCCGGTTCAGCGCCTTGATTTTTTCCTGGGCTTCCCGCTGCCATTTCGGTATCTGCGCCATGATGGACTGCATGGCGTTTTTCAGCGATGCGATCTCTTTTTCAATCTTTTCGCGTTCCGCTTCCTTGAGCAGCATGAATTCGTCCGGCTTGAGTACTTCGCCGTTTTTTATGGGGGCGAAGGCAAAGCCGGCAGGAGTCCGGATAAGGGCGATATTGTTTTCCGCTGCGCGTTTTTCAAGTTCTTCGATGGCCGCGGTCTGCTGTTCCTGGAACGTTTCCCGTATGACTTTTTCCTGAGCCTGGTAGTCCTCGCTGCTGAATGCCGCCGGTATGACGGTGAAGAGCGCTTCAACGAGGCGTTCCATCTCGCCGGAGAGCGCGCAGGCCATGCCTGGCGGAAGCCGGAGGGCTTCAGGATGGCGGGGTTTTTCGAAGTTGTAGACGTAGCACCAGTCGTCAGGTATGCCCGCAAGGGGGGCCATGCTTTCAAGATAGTGCATGACTGCAGTCTGCTTTCCCGCTCCGTTCGGACCGAGAGCAAACAGGTTGAAGCCGTCATGCTGCATGCCTACGCTGAAGCTTATGGCATCGAGCGCCCTCTTTTGGCCTGTTATTTCAAGCGGCCCGTCAAGTTCTTCGGTGGTGGTGAAGCCGAACTCCAGGGGATCGCATTTCCTGTAGAGTTTGTCGGGATGCAGTGCAGAAGGAGTGGACATATCGATCGCTCTTTTCAGGTTGACCGGATGAGGCGGGCCTGATGCCCGTAAGGATATGATACCGAACCCCCGCAATAAAAGTTCTGCTTGCAGGGGGTTCGGTATCATATCCTCTCTTACGACTCGATGTCCATGCTTTTGTGCAGGTGGATGGGTTCCGAGACTTTGGTGCGGAGGCGGATATTGAGCATTTCAACGGTTACGGAGAATGCCATGGCAAAATAGATGTAGCCTCTGGGGATTTCGTAGTCGGCGCCTTCGGCAAGCAGGGTGACGCCGACAAGAATGAGAAAACTCAGCGCCAGCATTTTGATGGTGGGGTGGCGTTCGACAAATTCGCTGATGGCTTTTGCTGCAAGCATCATGATGCCGACGGAGATCATGATGGCAATGATCATGACCTCGACATCTTCGGCAAGCCCAATGGCCGTTATGACCGAGTCGAGAGAAAACACGATGTCGATAATGGCTATCTGCAGCATGGTGATGGCGAATCCTGCAGCTGAACCTTGCTTTCTTTCGGATTCGGAGCCTTCAAGGCTCTGGTGAATTTCATGGGTGCTTTTTGCAAGCAGGAAGAGCCCTCCTCCGATGAGGATGAGATCGCGCCCGGAAATGTCGTGACCGGCAAAGGTGAAGAGCGAAAGCGTGAGACTCATGACCCAGGTTATCGACAGCAGCAGGATAATACGGGAAATCATGGCGAGGCCGAGGCCTACAACCCGTCCCCTGTTGCGCTGCGATTCGGGAAGCCGTCCCGAGATGATCGAGATAAAGATGATATTGTCGATTCCGAGAACGATTTCCAGGGCAGTCAATGTCGCCAGAGCGATCCACGCTTCCGGTTGTGTTATCCATTCCATAAGAGAGCGGTGTAAAGGTTACGGTGAAAAAAGTTGTAGTAATGTAGCGAACCTCCGCACTACTCTCAAATCAGGGGGGCGATGAAAAATCCGGGCACTTCCTTTTATCCCGCAAATACGGCATGGCCGGACCGGCTTTTTCATGCCTGATGTGTCTCCTGTTTGAATTTATAGCTGTCCGGAGGGATTACTACTGAGAAGCTGTGGTTCCGATCTCCTATAACAGGCAAGATATCGTTGTCTTATGAGCAAAACCGCCTCCCGTGCCGACAGGGAGCATTTCCGGCAGGTTGCCAGGCTTTTAGGCTATCTTGCCCCGTACCGGGCGAAATTTTTCATGGCGTTGACGGCCATGCTGATTTCAAGTCTGCTCGGGCTTGCCTTCCCTTATGTTACCGGCCGGCTGATCGATACCGCAGTGGCCGGCGATTCCGGCAGTGGGCGAGGATCCCTCGATACCATTGCGCTTTTCCTTGCAGGCGTTCTCGCGTTGCAGGCCTTTTTTTCCTATTTCCAGTCGGTCTGGTTCGTTGAAGTAGGGGAGCGGATTCTTGCCGCTATCCGCAGGGACACCTATGCCACGCTTATCAGGCTTCCCATGACCTATTTCGCAAGCAGGAGAACAGGAGAGCTTACAAGCCGGATTGCCGCCGATCTTTCGCAGATTCAGGATGTCCTGAACTCTTCGCTTTCGCAGCTTGTCCGCCAGATTGCCACGCTTGCCGGAGGCGTTGTGCTGATCGGCATGATATCGCTGAAGCTGACGCTTGTCATGATCTCTTCCTTTCCCTTTCTTGTTCTTGCTGCAATTGTTACCGGGAGACGGATCCGGCGTCTTTCACGCAAAGCGCAGGACGAGCTTGCCGCCGGCAATGCCGTTGTCGAGGAGACCCTTCAGGGTGTCCAGACGGTCAAATCCTTTTGCAATGAAGCCTACGAGTCCCGTCGCTACGGCGAACTGATACAGCGCTACGTGCTCGATGTGCTGCGGGTCGCACGTTTCAGGGGCGCATTTCTTTCGTTTATTATTTTCGGACTGTTCGGAGGTATCGTTCTGGTTTTGTGGACAGGAGTGAAAATGGTCCAGCACGCCGAACTTTCCATCGGCAGCCTGACCTCTTTCATGCTCTATACCACCTTTATCGGTGCGGCGATGGGGAGTTTTGCCGAGCTGTTCAGTCAGCTTCAGAAAGCTTTGGGTGCGACGGAGCGTATCGACGAGATTCTCAGGGAGGTTCCCGAACCGTTCACTTCCGGAATGCATGCGTCCGGTCGTGATGAGGAGGTTTCGCTCAAGGGTGCCGTCACTCTGCAGCATGTGCAGTTCAGTTATCCGGGTCGAAGGGGTGAACCGGTTCTTCGGGACATTTCCTTTGAGGTCAATGCCGGGGAGCGGCTTGCGCTTGTTGGATCGAGCGGTTCGGGCAAAACTACGCTTTTCGCTCTTCTTCAGCGGTTTTATGATGTCGATGAGGGCATCATCCTCATTGATGGAAAGGATATCAAAGAGTATCCCCTGCAGGCAATCCGCTCGGGCATGGCGATTGTGCCCCAGGATATTCTCCTGTTCGGCGGTTCCATCAGGGAGAATATCGCCTATGGCAAACCGGGAGCTTCCGATGAGGAGATCATGCGGGCTGCAGTGCAGGCCAACGCTCATGATTTTATCATGAAGTTTCCTGACGGTTACCTTACCCTCTGCGGCGACAGGGGCATTCAGCTTTCCGGCGGTCAGCGGCAGAGGATCGCCATAGCCAGGGCTGTGCTTTCGGATCCGGCGATACTGCTTCTCGATGAAGCGACAAGTTCGCTTGATTCGGAGTCTGAAAAACTGGTGCAGGAGGCGCTCGAACATCTCATGCAGGGGCGCACCTCCTTTATTATCGCCCACCGGCTTTCAACCATCAGAAATATCGACAGGATTATGGTTCTAAAGGAGGGCAGGATCATCGAAAGCGGTACCAGCCGGGAATTGCTGGAAAAAGAGGACGGATTTTACCGTATGCTTTCGGCCCTGCAATGCGAGTTGAACTGATTCACTTCCTTTACTGACAAGGGTAATGGCAGAGAGGCAATTTTCCCGGATGCTCGATGAGCTTCGGCAGGTTTTTCAAAGTGGACGAACCGTCCCCTACGCATGGCGCCGGGCCCAGCTGCTTGCACTGCTGCGCCTGCTCGGGGAGCGGGAGGCGGATATTGCCGCGGCGGTTCATGCGGATCTGGGCAAATCCTACCGGGAGACATTTCTGACGGAAACCTCATTTCTTGCCGGTGAAATACGATATGCCCTGAAGCATCTCAAAGCCTGGATGCGGCCTTCCGGCAGGGGTGTTCCGCCGCATTACCAGTTCGGGCAAGCTTCGCTCCAGCCTGAAGCGCTCGGAGTGGTGCTCATTATCGGTGCGTGGAACTATCCGATGCAGCTTGTGCTCGCTCCGCTTGTTGCCGCTCTTGCGGCAGGGAACTGTGCAGTGCTCAAACCTTCGGAACTCGCCCCCCGTACGTCGGCACTCATTGCCGGTTGTCTTGGGGAGTATCTCGACAGCCGGGCGGTTCGTGTTGTGGAAGGCGGTATTGCAGAAGCCCAGGAACTGCTTGCCGAGCGTTTCGACTTTATTTTTTACACAGGCAGCAGAAACGGAGGGCGCCAGGTTCTGCGTGCCGCAGCCCGCCATATCACGCCGGTTGCGCTCGAACTGGGGGGCAAGAATCCCTGTATTGTCGAAAAGGACGCGGTTTTGAAAACGGCAGCCCGCCGTATCGTATGGGCTAAATTCCTCAATGCAGGCCAGACCTGTATCGCTCCGGACTATCTGCTTGTTCATGAAGACGTCGAGGATGCTCTGCTTTCGCTCATGCAGCAGGCCGTCAGGGATTTTTTCGGTACTGATCCCCGGACAAGTCCGGATTATTCAAGAATCGTCAATGACCATCATTTTACGAGGCTTGAGCGGTTATTGCAGGATGGGACCATTGTTGTCGGCGGACAGACACACAGAGCCTCCCGCTATATAGCTCCGACAATCCTTCGTGGGGTTACGGCCGGTTCCGGTATTATGGATGCCGAGATTTTCGGCCCCCTTCTTCCTGTCCTGACCTACAGGACGCTCGAAGAGGCGCTTGGATTCATCGCCGAACGGGACGACCCGCTGGCCATCTACCTTTTTTCATCGAGGAGGGCGACAGGAAAAAAGGTTCTCCGCCGGACCCGTTCGGGGGGATTCTGCTGCAACGATCTGCTCTTTCAGTCGGCAATACACACGCTTCCATTCGGCGGAACCGGGAAAAGCGGGTTCGGCGCCTATCACGGCAAGGCCGGATTTGAAACCTTTTCCTTGCGGCGAAGCGTTCTGTTCAGGTCGGTATATCCGGATCCGGCACTGCGTTATCCGCCTTATGGCGGAAAGAAGTTCGGTTTTCTCAAACGGCTCGTTTCCCTGTTCGGCTGATGTTTTTTCAGTCAGGCAGTCTGACTGGCCAAATGAAGCAATTATGGATGCACAAAAACAAACTGCTCTTGCGCTTGGCGGCGGCGCGGTGCTTGGCGCGGCCCATGTAGGAGTGCTCCGGGCTCTCGATGAATTGCATATTCCCATCGCCATGATCAGCGGCACCAGTATCGGTGCGTTCATAGCCTCGCTTTTCGCTTTCGGCAAGAGCTGGCAGGAAATCCGTGAGATCGCCCTGGGGCTCGACTGGCTGGACCTGTCAGGTCCGGTGCTTTCGCAGTACGGACTGCTGTCGAACAGGAAGTTCGGCGATATCGTCAACCGTCTGCTCGGGCATAAAACTATCGAGGATGCCTCGATTCCTCTCTTCATGATTGCCACCGATATCGGAACCGGAAAAGAGGTTGTTTTCAGAAAGGGTGATGTGGCTTCAGCGGTGATGGCGAGCAGCTGCATCCCCGGCGTATTCAGGCCCGTGGACTATTCCGGCGCGCTGCTGGTCGATGGCGTGCTTGTGGAAAATGTTCCTGTTTCGCCGCTGCTCGCCTGTGACGGAGTGAGGGTCGTCTGTGTCGATCTCCTTGGCCGTCATGCCTTCAAAAAGCCTGAAAATATTGTAGGTCTGCTGCTTAACGCCTTTTACAGCACGATTACCAATACCACCGCCATACAGACCGGCAAGGCGGATTTGTGCATTATACCGGATCTTTCGGCATTCAGTCTGGTTGATACGTCCAGGGTATCCGATATTATGGATATCGGCTACCGTGATGCGTATTCCGCCCTCAGCGTGTGGCTCGATCGGGCAAATGCCGGCCGGAAGCTTGATTAAAAGCCAGCAATGGATTAATTTGATTAAGGCTGCTGGTGTTCGCCTGGCAGATCGGCGCCGGAACAGGCTTCGCCGTTGCTCCGAAAATGATGTTTGATGTGAAATAATGGTATTTTTACGCTTCCAATCCCGAACTCGTTGATGATGTGGAGTACAGCATCGGTTCCCACAATTTCATGCTCGGTATGAGAATAGGGTTCTGAAAAAGGACTTTTGAGCGATTTTCAGAGGCCGTCAGCCTTTTGCAGGCTGTCGCCTGATTTACCTGTTGTGTGGAGGATAGCATGACCATGATGTTTCGGGGGTTGATTTTTCTCTTTTCGCCCTTTTTTTTTTCTTGCTTCACCAGTTCTTGCCGCTACCCCCTATGTCGGGGGTTCAAAAGGTTTTGCTTTTCCAAACGGGGAAAAAATCTCCATAAACGGCAGTTGTC
>NZ_JBAWHG010000046.1:0-99874 GCF_049593655.1 Chlorobium sp. | reverse complement strand
GGCATGATTCGTGTTTATCTTGCTTCTGGACTATTTATTTTGTCGTCTTGTATCATATTACAACAACCTGTAACATTTTCCAAATAATTGAAACAATAAAAATGGACGATGCTGAAAAAATTATAGGGAGGATGTGCCTGATTGCCGGAGTTAAGTCGTTGCCGGAATTGGCGAAAGCGTGGGAAATATCACAAAGCAAGCTGTACTATTGGCAGGAAAAAAATATCGTGAAGCTGGAGGATGTTTCCGAAAAATTGGAAGGTATAAACCTGAATTGGTTGATGCGCGGAGCTGGGCCTATGTATTCGGAGGCTGAAAATGTGCTTAGGGAAGCATCACCGCCGGGATATGAGCCGGATAATATCGCCACGGAAATCGGGCGCCTTGTAATCCGCATCTACAAGTTATTGACCGGGAAAAAATAACCTTCATTTCCCCCAAATCAAGAAAAAGAAAAAGCCCGGCAGTTAGCCGGGCCTTGCATCGAATTGCTGAAGTCGGGAAAACGATCAGCACTCACCAATAAAAAACTTTCTCCTGATTATTTCCTGAAAATGTTTGGAAAATAAAAACCAATTCCGTAAATTAATCTTAGAGGGTAAGGGAAAAGCCCTCCACTCAACGCTAAAAACCACAAACCAGGAGACCGCAATGACACAGGAAATAAAAAAATCGGCAAAACTTTCAAGGGAAGAACGTGCAGCGATTACCCTGCAGGACAACTGGCGCAAAACCGAATTGCGCACATCTCAGTCATCATGGGCTGGCGGATATAACAGTTTCGCCGTCAAGTACAAAAAAGACACAAGCCGGCCAGCGATTATCGCTGAAGCGGCAAAAGTGTGGAGCTCAAACGGAAAATGGAGCGGCAATAACATGCGAGTGGCGCTTTCGGTTCCCTCGCACTACTGGACGACAAAAGTGATCGGCGGAATTTTAACTATTGCTCCTCGCACCAGGTTCGATGAACGCGAATACAAAGCCTTCTGGGTTGAGCAAGGTCGCGGTTTTTCCGTGAAGCTCATCGAGGGCTTTGTCATAAGAGGACACCATATTGCCGGTAACGACATGGAAAAAGCCCGTACAAAAGTCGCAAAAATCAGATCAGATGCAGCCAGACTCTTGCTCAAAAAACGCCACAGCCTTGTCGAGGCCGGGCAAAAATGGGTAACTATAGACGACTCGCTGAAAGCCGGAAATTGCCGCGTAGGCACTGACGCCTTCGTAAAAAAACTTGAAAAAAAGCTCAACGCCCAAGGCCCTATCGGAGCTGTTCGTGGCGATATAATCATCGCATTACAGGACGACTATTACACCCGCAGAGCCATAGCTGTCGCGGAGCACAGCAGATAACCACCAAACCCCGCCCCTCTCCGGAGGGGCAAACCATATTGCAACCATGGCAACAAGCCCAAAAGCTTTCACCAAAAGCAACACCGACAAAAAACTACGGGTCTGCAAAAAAGGCACCGCAGCCCAAGCCATCGGCACAATCAAAAAAAATACCGACACATTCTGCCTCACATACGGGCAGTTCAGCCTGATCGACGCACTACTCGCAATCCTCGACCAAACTGGCCCCGCACACGTCGCAGTCAGCACCTGGACGGCCGCACACGCCGACCTAACGCGCTCCGCAATGTCGCTCGAAACCGGCGAATTCCTCTCCTTCCGGATGATCGTCGACCGGAGCTTCGAAACCCGGCAGCCCGACTACCACCAGCACATGATCCGGCTGTTCGGAGCCGAAAGCATCCGCGCAATCAACACCCACGCAAAATTCCTCATTGTCCGAAACGACAACTGGAACATCGTCGTCAGGACCTCCATGAACCTCAACGGAAACCCCCGCCTCGAAAATATCGAGGTCAGCGACAACGCCGAATTTGCAGACTTTTTCCAGAAAATCGTTGACGGCGTCTTCTCCGAAGTCAACCCCGGAGAAAAAAAAGAAGACGTCCCCGAACTTCCCGGAATCCAGGAAACCATCAATTTCCCGCTAATCTCAGCCAAAACAATAAAAAGAGAGGCCTTAAATGAAGCGAGCTACACCCACACCATCGACAACTGATCTGGTGCGCGAGCAAGTCCGCATGCGCACACCAGAAACCATTATCGAAGCAATCGCCACGATAATCGACCGTCGCAATGAATGCAAGCGGCGGATCGACACCGAAGGCATTGTCGTCCGCGACATGAAAGGCTCCGTAATCGCCCACCCGGCAATCAAAATCGAGCAGGACTCAATAAAAATGCTTGACGACCTCATGGCAAAACACAAAAAAGCATAAGCACCACCATGGCAAAAACACAAAAAACCCTCGGCCCCCGCGTCGAAGAAAAAACCGCCGACTGGCTCAACCGAACCTTCGGCAGCACCAACGCCGGCGCGGAATACATCCTCGCCGCCATCCCGGCGCTCTACGCCCGGACCATGAGCGATATAAAAAAGCGATTTTCAGCCTCAGAACTCTATCTCATCATCGACGTCCATAACGGGATGATGCTCAGCCCCGGATTGGCTGGCCAGCACATCATCCCCAGCTGCATCGACAGCATGGAGCTCGACGGAACAGGGGAAAAATGGGGCGTAGGAAGGCGCTTCAGCGACAAACTTGTAAAACTCTCCCTTTTCGAGCGCGCCTGCCTCGAAATCTGGGCCGCCGCATTCTGGGAGCAGCACGACCAGCCCGAAGCTCTCAGCCTCGAAACCTACGTCGCATAACAAAAAAAAGCCGGGGAACCTCTCAGCTCCCCGGCTCATCCTCAACGCTAATCAAGGAGCGCGACAACCGCACAGATCAAATATAAGCTACTTTTTCCGGTAAACCTCAGCCGTAACCGTCACGCCTGACACGTTATTTCCGGCTTCCGAGACAATATATGCCGTATCGCCGCCCATCTCAGCAGCCTTATTTCGCAGTTTGGTATACGCCCGCTCACTGCTGTTCACAACTCCCGCCATTCCGCCTGCCATTGCGCCCTGGTGGACTGTACCGATATACTCCATACCACGCACGACTTCAGGATTATTCGTCACCCGGACGGCCGATCCTGTAGCTGTCAAGCTTGCAGCGCATCCGCTGAACACCAGCATCGCGCCGACTATCAATAATCTTGCTTTCATCGCTTTCCTCCTTTGTTGTTGATCCTCAAGAAATTCCAGTCATTTCCCATTGCGAAGCGGCAACTTCTTTACCGGCAAGCTTCTCCAGATAGTCGGCCCACGCCTGCATCATGCGGGTTCGTTCGTCGAGGTGCTTGGTGCGGTTGTAGGCTGAGCCGAGACGGTCGGGAACGGCGTGCCCGAGCTGCGCCTCGATGGCATCCGGGGAGAACCCCAAGGTTTCATGCAGCATAGTTCTGGCCGTGGCACGGAACCCGTGGCCGGTTACGGTTTCAGGCCCCCATCCCATCGTCCGGAGAGCATTGTTTACCGTATTTCCGCTCATAACCCTCGACGCCGTTCTCCCTGGGAAAACGTATCGACCCGATCCGGTGAACCGGTGCAGCAGGGTGAGCACGCCTACTGTCTGCCGGGCCAGCGGTACGGTATGAACCTGGCCTTTTCGTCGGGCTTTCTCCTTCAGGGTAAACTTCATTTGCTCGATCGGGATCTGCCAAACGGCCGCGCCGAGGTCGATATCCTGCCACATGGCATGCCGGAGTTCTCCGGGCCGCACAAAAAGCAGTGGAGCCAGCTGCAGGGCGCAGCGGACGATAAAGGATCCGGTATACCGATCGATATCTACCAGCAGGCGCGCCAGCGTCTCGGAGTCCAGAATTGCCGCCATGCTTTTAACCTGCGGCTGCTTCAGGACACGGGAAAGTCCGGAAACGGGATTATTCACCACCCCGGGCGTGTCGGAAATGATGGCGAAGGTAAACACCTGACTGATGATCGTTTTGATCCTGTGGGCGCTTTCGTATGCCTGGCGCGCCTCCACAAGCCGCAGGGCGCCGAGAACGTCCTTTGTGGTGATTTCCGATATCCGCATCTGGCCGAGCACCGGCAGGATATCGCGGTTCATCCTTGAGCGGACCGTCCTGGCATGGCCTTCCGTCCACTCCGTCGATGCCACGTCAAGCCACTGGCGCGCGACCTTTTCGAACGTGTTCTCATCGATCTGCCGGGCAACGGCAACCGCACGAGCTTCGCGCCTGCGTTCCGAACTCGGGTTTATGCCCTGGGCAAGCAGTGCACGAGCATCCGCACGTTTTGCGCGGGCTGCTTCCAGGCTGACAGCCGGATAGGCCCCAAGCGACAGAAGTCCGGTTTTCCCGCTATGGCGAAACTTGAACCTCCACAGCTTTGAAGCCGGCAGAGGCTTGCCCTGCGGCGTGAACTTCAGGGGCGGAACGAACAGAAAAAGCCCGTCGCCGTCGAACAGCGTGATGGCTTTCTCGCCGGCCTTCGCCGTCTCTATTTTCCGCGCCGAAAGCGGCGGCACCTTCTTGGGCATGGGTATATCCTGAAACTCGATTTACTGCAAAAATCGAAATGTCACTATAAAATATACCAAAACCCTCCGCACTTTACAATACCTTAACGCACCTCTTCGCACTCCAAAACAAAAGAAGCCCCTTAAAAATAAGGAGCTTATGACCCGTAAAGATACTTATAGGACGTCTATTTTGTGGAGCTTAGGGGAGTCGAACCCCTGACCTTCTCATTGCGAACGAGACGCTCTACCAACTGAGCTAAAGCCCCTTTCCGGCAGCATGAGATGAAACTCACCGCTGCTGAAGGGAATATCAAAAAAAAATACGGACAAAAAAATAGCCTGCAGTGCATACAGGCTATTTTCCATTTATTGGTGCAGTCACACTTTCCGGAGGACTTACAGTTTGCCCGCCAGGAGTGATTTCTTCATCATCAGAAGCTGATGGCTTACACTGCCGTCTACAATAGTGTCTCCGATCTTTACCGTAACGCCTCCGAGCAGGTTTTCCTGAAGCGACATTTTCGCCCGGACTTTTTTGCCGGTATAGGACGCCAGCTTGTTGACCAGATCTTTTGCCTGTTCGTCGCTCAGCTTGACGGCGCTTTTGACGTCGACGTTGATGACCCCGTTGCGCTCGTCAAGCAGCTTGTGAAACTCGTTGACGATCTCGGGAATCTGACCGGCTCTTTTCTTGTGAGCAAGCAGCTTGAGAAAAATCATCACTTTGTCGCCGACGCTTTCGCTGAAAACCGCCTCGAGAATATGGGTTTTCTTGTCGCCGTTGATCAGTGGGCTTCGGAGGGCATGAGCCAGATCACGGGAGTGATCGAGTGTTTCCTTTATGGAGTTGAGCGCCTCGGCTGCCTCATCAAGAAACTGACCCTCTTCTGCTGCGGAAAGGAGCGCTGATGCATACCGCCTGCTTGCAATTACACTTGACATTTCGTGCGGAATTTTCAGTTACGTTTTGAGGAAAGATCCTGAATCATGCTGTCAACAATTTTTTTCTGCGTATCGGCATCGAGGCTGGATTTGATGATTTTCTCCGCGCCCATGACCGCAAGATCGGCGACCTCGTTTCTCAGGACATCGAGAGCACGATGCTTCTCCTGCTCGATCTCCTCTTTGGCTGCCGCAATCATCTTTTTGGCTTCCTCCTGAGCTTTCTCAGTCATTTCGGAACGAAGCTTTTCTCCGTATTCCTTGCCTTCACGAATGATCCGCTCGGATTCCGCATCGGCTTTGGCCAGCGTCTCCCGATTTTTGCGAAGTATCGATTCAGCTTCATCCTTTGCGCTGTGCGCCCGGTCGATAGCAGACTGAATTCCTTTTTCCCTCTCTTCCAGGGCAGTGATAATGGGTCCCCATGCAAGCTTTTTCAGAATAAGCAGGACGATGACGAAGGTTACCGCAGTCCAGAAAATAAGTCCCGGGTTAGGGCTTAAAAGACCGCCGCTGAGAAGTATGATTCCCGACGTAAGCATGAACACTGTTCCTTTAACGGGTTGAATTAAATATCCGATTGCGGCCAGCCCGTTAAGAAGCAGCCGCAATCGGGATATGTTCTGATTAAAGCCTAAGACATTAAGTCCTGATTACTTGAGAGCAAGCAGAACACAGATAACCTCACCGAACAGAGCAACACCTTCGATAAGCGCTGCTGCGATAATCATTGTTGTACGGATATCTGAAGTTGCTTCAGGCTGACGGGCAGTACCCTCGGCAGCTGAAGCGGCAATGTTACCGATACCAAGACCGGCACCGATGACAGCAAGACCTGCGCCGAGACCGGCACCTAAGAATCCCAAACCTTCCATCTTGTAATTACCTCCGTTTATTTGTTGTATGTTTTGCAAGTAAATTATGAGCAGTGTAAAAACTTTATTACGAGCCGGAGCATACCCTGCGAACAGTACGCCCGACGACGTTACCGGTCAGTGATGCGCAACTTCGGCCTCGTGCTCGTCATGCCCCTCGTGAGCCGTGGCAAGACCGATGAACAGTGCTGAAAGCATGGTAAAAATGAACGCCTGAAGAAATGCGACAAAGATTTCCAGCAGGTAAATGAATATAGAAAACGGAACCGATACGGCAACAGCCACAATATAGCTTTTCAGGATGAAGCTGATGAAAATGAGGCTGAGGATGACGATATGGCCTGCTGTCATGTTTGCGAACAGTCGGACGGTAAGCGCAAACGGCTTGGTGAAGAGCCCGATGATTTCGATGGGTATCATGATAATCCAGAGCGACCAGTGGGTCCCTGCGGTAAGATGGGCTGCGTAGCCCTTTATGCCGTGGGCCTTGAGTGAGGCCACCTGGGTAATAAAGAAGGTGAATACCGCGAGCGTGAGCGTTACGTTGACATTGCCTGTCGCCGTAGCGCCGTAAGGCACCAGACCGAGAACGTTACAGAGCAGGATGAAGAAAAATACGGTAAGCAGATACGGCAGATGTTTTTCGTAGCCGGGGCCGATGTTCGACTTCGCAACATCGAGACGGATGAAATCAACCAGCGCTTCCATCGCATTGGCCAGCCCTTTCGGTGCATCCTTAGGGGTCATCTTTGCATACCGGCTTCCGACGGCACCGAAGACGATCAGAACTATGGCGGCCGCCAGCCACATCATGACGACATGCTTGGTGATCGAGATATCAAAACCTCCGACAACGATTTTCGGCAGCTCAACCTCTCCGAAAGGCTCGAAAGCAAAAACGTTGCTGTCGAGGATATGATGCATGATCACATCTCCGGGCTTTTCACTGTGTCCGGACTCGGCGCCTGGAGCGGCGGCGGCTTCGGCATGCGCACCGGAAGCTTCAGCGGTCACTGTCGCACTGTCGTGCGCAACGGCACCGGCATCTTCGGGCGTGGCTGAAGCGGGTGCACCTGCGCTCAGGATGAGCGGCACGGCAAGTGCAAGAACTTTAAGAAACGCTTTGGTCTGTTTAACGATTACCGGTTTCATGCAACGTTCTTTTTCTGTTTGTTTTTCTTTTGATAGCCGAGAATTTCAACAATGACATAGATGCAGTAAAAAGCAAAAAACGAAAGCACAAAATCATAGACCGCAACAAAATCCCTCGCTATGATCAGTGCAACCAGAGCCATGAGCAGGAGAAGCCGAAGTGCCAGTCCACCGAAAACGACCTTGGTGAATACTATCGATTCCCTGTCAAACGCATACTCGAAAAGCATATAACCGGCAAGGGCATTGACAACGACCATGATCCAGGCAAGAAAGACCGCATGCAGATCAATGCTCCCCGGAGCGATGCCCCAGTAGATAACCGCCCATAAAATGACGGACAAGATACATAACTTTATAAGAAAATCAAATAATGGTTTCATCCTCTTCTATCACTTCATTGGTTTTAAAAAATTACCCTCTACTCCTTTTTTTTCCGGTTCGCTATCCGAAGCGTTTTCATGAGAACGAGCACCATGCCGACCATCCCCATAAGGACCCCGGCAAGCAGCAGCAGGGGAGAGGTTCCCAGCTTTTCATCGGCCCAGTATCCGGCAAGCACAAAAATGACGAAACTTGCGGCAATCTGAACCCCCAGACCCATATATTCGGAGAGCGCCCTGAGCGATCGTCCCAGGGAGTCCTGGATGCGCTCATCCTCCGGCAGTTGTTTCATAGCCACCTCTTTCCGTTATGTTCTCACATGCAAAAACGCACTGAAGCGGTTCAGGAAAAAACGCTTCCCGTAAGTCCTCCTTCAGGAAAAGCTGTATTTTGCCTTTAGCCGGAAGCCGACGGACACCACGAACATAATAACGCTTTATCGACATTCCTGAAAAATAACCGGATATGCAACCCGAATACATCGTTCCCGGAATATTCAGCGGCATCGACGACCTCGTCGCCCTGCAGACGACAAGAAGGGGGGGCCTCAGCCCTGCCCCTTTCGAAAGCCTCAATCTCGGCAGAAACACCGGAGACAGCACGGAGAATGTACGGGCAAACACCGATGTGCTCTGCAGGGCAGTGCAGATTGCGCCCGAACGGATCGTCTGTTCCGATCAGGTCCACGGCACCAGCGTGCTTCACGCCAGGCAACCCGGCTTCTACCCCGGTTACGACGCACTCGTCACCGCAAACAGCAATATCTTCCTCTGCATTTTCACCGCCGACTGCTACCCGGTACTGCTCTTCGATCCGGAAAACCTGGCGGTGGCGGCTGTCCATGCCGGCTGGAAAGGCACTGCGGGAGGAATTGTCGCGAAAACCATCGACCTCATGCAGCTGCAGTTCCATTCAAATCCAGGAGATCTCCTTGCCTGGATAGGCACCGGAATTTCACAGCCCGCCTACGAGGTAGATATGTCCGTAGCCGAACAATTCCCTTCCGCTCACCGGATGCCGTCAGACCCGGAGAAAAAAAAGGCGCTTCTCGATCTCTGCGGAGCCAACAGAACCCAGCTGCTCGATGCAGGAGTGCCTGCCCGGCAGATAGAATCATCGCCCTTCTGCGCCGCAGGCGACAGTGATCTGTTTTATTCTTACCGCCGCGATGCCGGCCGGACAGGGCGCATGGGCAGCATTATCGGCCTCAGGCCCCGCTGACGGATATCGGATCGAGAGCGATCAGCACCGTTCCGATTTTTTTCTCGAGTTCGCGCACGAGGGAAAGCTCCTGTTCGGAGAGGTTTCCGGCAATAACGTCGTAACGGGAAAAAGAGAGCAGCGTTTTGCCCAGCTCAGCTTCAAGCTTGCGTACTTCCGCGATCTGGGCATCCGTGAGTTTTGAAAGACTTGAAAGCATCCGAAGCCTCCTTTGTTTACGGTAACAGCAGGGCCTTGCCTGAAACACATCACCTTTCAATTATAACATAATGAGATGATTCCTTTCAGTTGTTTCGTAAGCCTATTTGGGGTAAATTAAAGTTTAAGGTAAAATAATACCTGCCTTTCCGTGCCTATCAATTTCTTAAACTCTTTAGCCTCACCTGTACCATGAACGACAATGAGTTACTGAAGCAAAACCACAGGGCAAACGAACTTATTTTCAAAGGTCTTGTGGAATTCGGCTGTTTCAAGGCAGCTCTTGAACTCGACCTCTTTACGCAACTAGGCGATGAGGCAAAAGATACCGGGACTCTTGCCGCTGCTACAGGCGCCGTTCCTCCGAGGCTGGGCATGCTGCTCGAAGCTCTCCGCCAGATGGGCGTGACAAATGAGGAAAACGGCAAATGGAGCCTCACGGAGTTCGCCCGGGCCATGTTTGTTCCCGATGCGGCTCTGCCGAACATGTATATGATTCCTGTGGCAAAAGCGATGGCCCACCTCTCGGACAACTTCTATCTGAAACTGGCCGATGCGATCAAGGGTCAGCTCAACTTCAAGGGCGAAGTGCCCTACCCGCCGGTAACCCGCGAAGACAACTGGTATTTCGAAGAGATCCACCGCAGCAACGCCCACTTCGCCATCAAGCTGCTGCTTGAAGAGGCCGATCTGTCGGGAGCAAAAACCCTGGTCGATGTAGGCGGCGGTATCGGAGACATTTCCGCTGCACTGCTGAAAAAATTCACCCAGCTGCAGTCGACGATTCTCAACCTGCCGGGCGCCATTGATCTGGTCAATGAAAATGCTGCCGAAAAAGGTGTAGAAGGCCGCCTCAGAGGCTCCGCCGTCGATATCTACAAGGATGCCTATCCGGAGGCCGATGCGGTCATGTTCTGCAGGATCCTCTATTCGGCCAACGAGCAGCTGACCGACATGATGTGCAGAAAAGCCTATGCGGCACTTCCTGCCGGCGGCAAACTGCTTATTCTCGACATGATTATCGACGACCAGGAAAACCCGAACTTCGATTATCTGAGCCACTACATCCTCGGTGCGGGCATGCCGTTCTCCGTTCTCGGCTTCAAACCTCAGGACGCCTACAGGGAGATCCTTGAAAACATCGGCTTCAGCGGCGTAAAAATCGTCAGAAGGTACGACCACCTGTTCTGCGAAGCGGTAAAGCCTGCCTGAAGAACCACCGGCCGGAGGCAATAGTGAAAAAGGCGTCGCCCTCTCCCGAGTGCGACGCCTTTTCTGTTTTCCGGTTCCGGAAGGCCCCCTTCAACGGCGGCAGGAATCTTTCAGCAGAGGCTTTTCGGACCGTAAAGATCCCGCGCACTGCGGCATATATCCTCGCGGAAATCCGGATGCGCGATACTTGCCAGCGCTTCCGCCCTCTGGCGAAGATTCTTCCCGTGGAGGTTGACAATGCCGAACTCGGTCACCACATAGTGTACGTGCGCCCTCGTGGTGACGACTCCGGCCCCCGGCTTGAGATGCGCGACAATCCGGGAACTGCCGTTTCTGGTGGTCGAAGGAATTGCGATAATCGGCTTTCCCCCTTCCGAAAGAGCCGCGCCCCTGATAAAATCCATCTGTCCGCCAACCCCTGAAAAGTACTTGTGCCCGATAGAGTCGGCGCAGACCTGCCCGCTCATGTCGATTTCGATGGCGCTGTTGATAGCCGTCACCTTGGGATTCTTGCGGATTTCCCTGGTATCGTTGACAAAGTCGGAAGGCAGCATCTCCACAAGAGGATTGTCATCGACAAAATCGAACAGACGGCGTGTACCCACAAGAAAGCTGGCTACGACAATCTCCTTGTGCGTTCGCTTTTCCTTTCCGGTAATGACCCCTTTTTCTATGAGATCGACAACGCCGTCCGAGAACATTTCGGTATGAATTCCAAGATCGCGGTGGGAACCCAGAGCGGCAAGCGTCGCATCAGGAATAGCGCCTATACCCATCTGAAGGGTTGCCCCGTCCTCCACAATGGAGGCCACATTGCGCCCGATGCACTGCTCGACGACCGTCAGCTCGTGCCTCGGCGTTTCGGGAAGCGGGTCGTCGACAGCGACCATGGCGTGGATCTTGCTGACATGCAGCATCCCCTCTCCATGCGTCCGCGGCATGGCGGGATTGACCTGGGCTATGACCTGACGGGCAGTATGAACCGCGGCAAGCGAAGCGTCGACGGAAACGCCGAGCGAACAGTAACCGTGCCGGTCGGGAGGAGAGACATGAACCAGGGCAACATCGAGGGGAAGAATCCGGTTATGAAACATCGAAGGGACGTCACTGAGGAAAATCGGCATGGCATCGCCGAGCCCCTCCTGCACGGCATGACGCACATTTTTTCCCACGAAAAAGGCATTGAGCCTGAAACTTTCCTGATACTCCTCTCTTGCGTAAATGGCATCGCCCTCGGTGTGAAGGCTCACGATCTCGACGGCCCTCAACTCATCTGCCCGCGCCACCATGGCCTCTATAAGCCGCTGCGGGGTTGCAGCAGCCGTATGAAGAAAAACCCTGTCTCCTGAACGTATAATTGCAACCGCATCTTCCGCTGAAAGCATCCGACAACCCATCTTGCTCCTTTTTTTAATAATGTAATACGGGCCTGATGAACCTCAGGACCCGTTGTTTTTGCGGCGCAGATAGGCTGGCAGATCGGAAAGCCCTTTCTGAATCTGATCCTCCGCTTCATCCGTCACGCCCTGGGCATGGTTGCCGCTCTCCGCATCAGGCGCCTGGCGGTTTTTAATGCCGATCTCAAGAGGATCATGTATGGAAATCTGGCGTCGGATGTAGGTGGGAATTCTCATATCCTCCTCCTGCCGGTCAGGAAGCCCTGTGACAACTGAACGAAGCGCCGGGGAAAGCGGCCCCTGGCGAGGGTCCCTGATTCTCGATACCGGGGGCTGGCCCTTTCCGGGGTCCCCGGCTCCGATGGCATCCTTGCGTTTGAACCCGGTGACAATGACCGTCACCCGTATCTCACCCGAAATCTGGGGCTCATCGACATAACCGTTGATGATTTTCGCTTCACTGCCGACCTGCTCCTCGATGTAGTTCATGGCGTCGGTCATATCCCGCATGGTGACTTCCCCGGTAATATTGACCAGCACCCCTTTGGCACCCCTTACCGAAACCCCGTCGAGCAGCGGGCTGTTGAGCGCATCGGAAGCGGCCTTCAGGGCCCTCCGCTCGCCGGCGGCAGCCGCAGAACCCATGACGGCGTCTCCGGCCCCCGACATGATGCTCTTGACATCGGCAAAATCCACATTGACGTGACCGTGACGGGTAATGATATCGGCAATCCCCTTCGCCGCCCGGTAGAGCACGTCGTTGGCCATATTGAAGGCTTCCGTCGCGCTTACCCCCTCTTCGGCAATACTGAGAATGGTTTCGTTTTCGACGACAATAAGGGTATCGATGAATTTGCGAAGCTCGTTGATTCCACCATCGGCGATGCGCGCCTTGACCTGCCCCTCGAAATTGAACGGTCTGGTCACGACGCCAATGGTGAGAATGCCCATGTTCCTTGCGATGGATGCGATAACCGGAGCGGCTCCCGTTCCCGTGCCTTTTCCCATGCCGGCGGCAATGAAGACCAGATCGGCGCCCTTCAGCTGGGCGGCAATGATGTCCCGGTCGTCTTCGGCGGCCTGGCGCCCTTTCGAAGGATCGGCGCCCGCCCCGAGCCCGTTGGTGGCTTTCTTGCCGATCTGCACCCGTATCGGCGCCTGTGAATTCAGGAGCGCCTGCCTGTCGGTATTGAAAACGATATATTCAGCCCCGCTGATCTTGCGGTCGATCATGTTGTTCACGGCATTGCCGCCGCAACCGCCAACACCGACAATCCTGATGGTAACCCCTTTCCCCTGATCGCTGTCGAAGAGTCCCGGATCCAGTTCAAATGCCATTGTTTTCTTCCCAAAAGTTTAATCCGGCGCCAGAATGGGCGCCATTACAATTGTTCCCAGAATTTTTTCAACCGGTCGACGATCTTGTTTCCTTCAGGAGTGACGGGAGCCTTGCCTTTTTCAGCAGGCTTTTCCTTTTCGCGCGGCAGCTCGCCCTCAAGCGATACCGCGGGCTCCATGACGATAGGGGTGATCTGCCGCTCCTCGAACATGCTGTTCTGCAGTGAGTGCGCCACAAGTCCCATGACGGTGGCATACATGGGATTGTTTACCGACCCCTTGATGCCGCCGGAAACCCCTTCGGGGTAACCGATTCGGACGTCGAGCCCGAGGACGTCCCGGGCAAGATCCTCGGTGCCGGGCAGCAGCGCCCCCCCTCCGGTTATGATGGCTCCCGCATTCAGATACTCGTAATAGCCCGAGCGCTTGATCGAATCCCGGACCAGTTCGAAGATCTCCATCATGCGGGCCTCAATAATCATGGTCAGGGAGCTTTTCGGAAACGACTTCTGCGGACGGCCTTCAATGCCGGGAATCAGAATGGTCTCATCGTCTCCAAGCATTTTGCTGCAGGCATATCCATGCCTTATCTTCAGCTCCTCGGCAACTTCATGCAGCGCCTTTACTCCGTGCGCGACATCCTGTGTGACATCGTTGGCGGCAACCTTGATGACCTCCGAATAGCGTATGGCCCCGTCGATGTAGATCGCCACCTCCGTGGTTCCCCCTCCGATATCGACAACGACCACACCGCTCTTCTTCTCGCTCTCCTTCATGACGGCTATGCCGGAGGCGACCGGTTCGAAGGTAAGGGCGCTTGCCTCAAGACCGGCTTTTTCGATGCACTGCTTGATATTCCTGATTTTGGTGCGGAGGCCGACTACGATATAGGCGCTGCCGGTCATGGTTGTTCCCGCCATTCCTATCGGATCGAGCACGCCGTCCTGGTCGTCGACAATGAACTCCTGGGGAATGACGTGGATGATCTCCTGGTCGATATCCAGATACTTGATGTTTGTCTTGGCCTTGTCGAGAAAACGCCGGACATCGGACTCGTTTACAATGCCCGTCTGATTAACGCTGATTTCGGACTTGCTGTGAATGCAGTTGACATGAGCGCCCGAAATACCTACGTTGACCCCTTTTATACGGATCGACGACTCCCGTTCGGCATCGGCCACGGCCGTCTTGATGGCATCGACCGTCTTGTTGATATTGACGACCGTGGCCCTCTGCAGCCCGTCGGAGTTTGAACGGCCTTTACCGAGAACGTTGAGTTTTCCGATCTCGTCCTTTTCGGCGACTACAACACAAACCTTGGTTGTACCGATATCGAGCCCTACTGCTATATTCCTTGTGAGCATTGTCAATTAAACTTGCATGATTATCACAGGGGAGCTTCCTGCTGAACTTCAGGAGATACAGAATCCCTGGTAAATATTCTGTCCCTGAACCTCAGATCAACAGTATCAAAATTATCCAGCCCTTTTTTCGAGACAACCTTTTGCCAGAATATCTCGAATTTTTTCAACTTTTCCTTAAAGTTCCCGTCACTGCCGACGATAAACCTTGCCGGCGAGGCAGCCGCGCGGCAAAAGGTCATCGGGCGGTTTTCGAGATGAATTTGACGTATGAGCAATCCGGCATAATCCGACTCGCTCAGGGCCTCGGTCAAATCCATGAGCAGCGTGCTGTCACCGGGAGTCAGTTTCCTCAGTCCGGCGCCGGCATCCCTGGTCCGGGATATGCCGAAAACCGTGATCATGCCGGGAATCCGGGCGACTGCGGCAGGCGTTGCAGGAAGAAGAACTCCTTCGCGGTCTATGACCATCCTCGCATTTCGGAATACCGTCCTGGCAAGCGGCACCCTTTCGACAACCCTGACCCTGATGATGCCGTTCAGTTCGCGACTGACCGAAACATCCCGTACATAGGCAATGCGCAGCAGCCTGCTGCGGATCGCTTCGGCATCGACCTTCTGGAGATTTCTGCCGACAAAACCGTTGAGTACCAGTGAGACCTCCCTGGCGGGGACGATCCGCGCACCTTCGATAACAACCTCGCGAACCACGATCTCCTTTTTCCAGCGCGACGCGTAGTAAGCCAGACCGGCCAGACCGGCAAAAACCGCAAGAAGGACAACCAGAACGGCTTTCCAGTTTCCGCCCGCCTCACCGGGGTTCCGCCCTGCGACACCCTTTGTATCGGGTCCGCTGCTGCCGGAAGAATCCGGGGTATGTTCCAACTCAGACATCGGCATAGTTGTTGTTTCTGTAACCCGCCCCCTGCAGGAGGTTCCGGGCCTCCGGCCGCAAGGTTCGCGGTATCGTTCCTGGCATCGCCTCCATCAGCCGCGAAGCTCCCCTGCAAGAGCGGTCGCCATGTGCGTAATATCACCGGCTCCCATGAAAAGCAGCATGCCGCCATCTCGGCATATCTCCCGGAGGGCATCGAAGAGCTCGCTTCGGGAGGGAATGAACTCCGCATGCTTTCCGCCGGCTTTGCGCACCGCTTCGGCAACAAGCTCGCCGGTGATACCGGGAAAATCTTCCATCTTTTCACGCGAAGGATAGATATCGGCGATATAAATGGTATCCGCATGGGAGAGCGCCCAGCCGTACTCCCCGGAAAACTCCTGCGTTCTTGAAAACAGATGCGGCTGAAAAACCGCGATGATCCGTGAATCCGGCCAGCCGCTCCTTGCCGCCCTGACCGCAGCTTTCACTTCCGAAGGATGATGGGCATAATCATCAACAACCATCAGGCCCTTTCCGTTGTCGTACTTCATCTGGAACCGCCGTCTCATGCCGCTGTACCTGCCCAGGCCGGTAATGAGCTTTTCCGGCTGGATACCCAGTTCCAAGCCTGTCGAGAATGCCGCAAGCGCATTGAGCACGTTGTGCCTGCCGGGCACCTGCAGTTCGACGCCCTCGTAACGGCTGCCGAAAGCATTGACGGCAAAGACGGTGCGGTTCCTGTCCATGACGATATCCGTCGCCATGACGTCGGCCGGCTCCTCGATGCCGAAGGTGATATAGCGGCGGTTGAGACGGGGAATGATCCTTCTTATTTCCGGCCAGTCCGCACAGCAGATCACCCTCCCGTAAAACGGGACCTTGTCGGCAAAGGCCACAAAGGCGTTTTTCAGTTCATCGAGTGATCCGTAGGTGTCCATGTGCTCCGACTCCAGGCTGTTGACGACGGCAATGGTCGGCGTAAGCTTCAGAAATGCCCGGTCGTACTCGTCGGCCTCGATAACCATGAACTTGCCGTCCCCGACAACCGTACTGCCTTTCAGATAGTCGGAAACACCGCCGATCATGACGGTGGGTGACTCTCCCGCCTCGATGAGCATGGTTGCGATCATCGCGGTCGTCGTGGTTTTGCCGTGCGTCCCGGAAATGCATACGCCGTACTTGTACCGCATCAGCTCCCCAAGCATCTCGTCCCGCTTGATAACCGGAATGCCTGCCTTTTCGGCGGCGGCTATTTCCACATTCTCCTCTTTCCTTACGGCTGAAGAGTACACGACGACATCGCAGCTCGAAACGTGCTCCGCACTGTGGCCGCGATAGACAACCGCGCCGTGCTCGGAAAGCTTCTCGGTCACCTCTCCGCTCTGGAGATCCGAGCCGGTAACGCTGAAACCGGACTTGAGCAGCAGCTCCGCTATGGCGCTCATGCCTGCTCCTCCGATACCGACAATATGTACTTTTTTCGTGTTTCCGAGCTCCATGACCATAGGGCTTACTGGTTTGCAAGTTGAATGATACGCCGTGCAAGCTGAATGGCTGCATCGGGGTGGGCAAGACGGCCGCAGGAGAGTGACATTGCGGAGAGACGCTCCGTGTCATGCAGGAGGTCGAGTACGATCTGCCGGGCCTCCGGCGTATCGAGATGACTGTCGTCGATCAGCATGGCCGCTCCGCTGCCGACAAGCGCTTTGGCATTGAAGCGCTGATGGTCGCCCGTCGCATAGGGATAGGGAACAAGCACCGATGGCCTGGCCATATTGGAAAGTTCCGCTATGGTTGATGCCCCGGAACGGCAGACCACGAGATCCGCCGCCGAATAGGCGTCGCCCATATGCTCGATGTAGGGACCTATCCACACTCTCCCGGAAGGCTTCACCTGTGCGCTCACCCGTTCATAATCGAGCGCGCCGGTCTGCCAGACAAGATTCGCCCGGGAGGTAATCCCGTCCAGCCATTTCAGCACCGCATTGTTGATGGAGCGGGCTCCGCGGCTGCCGCCGAAAACCAGCAGGGTCGGCAGCGGCTCCCTCAGGCCGAAACGGCCCCGGGCAGACTCCCTGTCGGAAGCGGGAAACGAGCGTGCCGGATTTCCGGATACGAAAACCCCTTTGCGGCGCCGGATATACTGCCTGGCCTCACTGAACGACAGATGCACCTCCCCTGCAAGCAGGGAGAGCAGCTTGGTGGTTACCCCAGGAAAGGCGTTCTGTTCCTGGATAAGCGTCCTGCAGCCCATAAGCTCTGCGGCAAGCAGCAGGGGCGCGCTCACAAACCCTCCCGTACCGACAACAACGTCGGGCCGCTCCTTTCTGATCAGCGATGAGGCGTTGAGCAAGGCTCCGGCAAAGTCGGCAAGCACCTTTATGTTGCCCCATATCGCCTGCAATGAGCCCCCGCGCTTCAACCCGCTGACCGGCAGGAGATGCAGCCGGTAGCCAAGCCGGGGAATCTCGGTGGCCTCGATGCCGTTTTTCGTGCCGGCGAACGACACGTCGGCTCCCGGCACCAGTTTCAGCAGTTCTCCTGCCATGGCAACCCCGGGGTAGAGATGGCCGCCCGTACCTCCTCCTGCAAACAGGACTTTCATAGGCCCTCTCCTTCGGAAAGCTCCGGAGCGGACTCATGCTCCAGCTGCTGCTTCCTGTACCTCGATATGCTGATCAATATTCCCACTCCGAGCGAGTTGAAAATCAGGGCCGTACCGCCATAGCTGATGAAGGGAAGGGCGACTCCTGTCGTCGGAAGGAGATGGGAGGCGACGGCAATGTTGATGAACGCGAACAGGACAATGGCAATGGTAATGCCGCTGGCCACGAATTTCCCGAAATTATCCGGCGCATGCTTGGCGATGATAAGGCCGCACACAAAAAAAGCCACGAAGAGCAGAAGCACCACCAGAGCGCCGATAAAACCGTACTCCTCGCCGATCACCACGAAAACGAAGTCGTTGTAGGAGAGCGGCAGGTAGAGCTCCCGCTGCTTGCTCGCTCCGATTCCAAGGCCGAACAGGCCGCCGTTGCCCAGCCCGATAAGCGCCTGGAGCACCTGATAGCTCATATGTTTTTCATCGCCGCTGAAAAACGAAACCAGCCTTGCCACCCTGTACGGCGCCAGCAGCGCAAAAACGGCGGCGATCGGCGCCAGCAGGGAAACGGTCGCAAGCAGGTAACGGATTCGCACCCCGCCGATAAACATCATGAAAAAGCCGATAATCGCGATGAGCGACGCCGTGCTGAAGTTCGGTTCGAGGGCAATCAGGGCGACAACGGTCATGAGAATGATGAGCAGCGGCAGATAGGTGTTGTGCAGATCCCTGATATACGTCTGCTTTTCGCTGATGAGCCTCGAAAAATGGAAAATCAGGGCGTATTTGGCCAGATCCGAAACCTGGAACTTCAACGGCCCGTAGCCGATCCAGCGTGCGGCTCCGGAATAGACGCCCACAACCTTCAGTACCAGGAGAAGCGCAAGCAGGGCAATGCTGCCGAAAAGAAAAATTTTGCTGACCTTGTGGAAAATATGGTAGTCGAGCCGGGCGAAAAACGCGATGGTCACCACGCCGATGCACGAAAAGAAGAGCTGCCGCCAGAGAAAGTATTCCGAACTCGAATATTTGTTCTCGGCCCAGCCGGCTCCGCTGCTGTAGACGACCACAATACCGATACAGATCAGGAGGGCAACAACCAGCAGCATCAGCTTTCCTGCAATAATCTCCCCCCGCGGCGCATCGCTGCCTGCCTCCGCAGTACCGGGCAGTGCGGAACTTCCCGTTTGCATAGTCGTCATCATGATCCCAGTAAGCCTGTATAGTGCTTGAAAAGTCTTCCCCGTTCCTCGAAATTCTCGAACATGTCGAAACTCGCGCAGCCGGGCGAGAAGAGCACGGTTTCTCCACGCGCAGCCGTTTTCCTGGCAAGATCGACAGCCGCCTCGAGGCTTTCGGCCTGAACCGTCGGGGTTATGCCAGCAAATGCCCGGATTATTTTCTCTCTCGACTCGCCGATGGCGATTACCGCCGCAACCTTCCGGCCTACCACAGGGTCAAGAACCGAGTAATCGTTTCCCTTGTCGCGGCCTCCGGCTATCAGTACGATCCTGCCCGGAACGGCGTTGAGCGCCTGAAGCAGCGCATTGATATTGGTGGCTTTCGAGTCGTTGATCCAGTCCACTCCATCCAGACAACGCACGAATTCCTGCCGGTGCTCGACACCGCGGAACTCAGCGATCGCCGTGCGAAGGGCATCCCGGCTGATGCCGAGCGCGTCGGACGCGGCGACTGCGGCAAGGGTGTTGTAGATATTATGCTGACCGCGGAAACTGCCTTTCAGGAACTCCGTGCCTGCAATGACCTGATCCGCCGTTCCCCGATTCCAGCGGGAAATCACTCCGTCCCCGAAAAAGAAGGCTTCGGATGCCCCGCTCCGGATGACATCCTCTCCCACGCCGAACGGCACGATCCGGAATGGGAAAGCGCCCCGCCCTGGATGGAAGTGTTCCCTGAGCAGCGGGTCGTCATAATTGTAAACCAGCGTATCGGAGGGTCCCTGTGCGGCATAGATGCGGTATTTCGCAGCGGCATAGGCTCCCATGTCGCCGTCGTAACGGTCCAGATGATCCGGAGTGATATTGGTGATGACGGCAACATCCGGCCTGAAGCTCACGCACCCTTCAAGCTGGTAGCTGCTCAATTCGACAACGGCAAGATCGCCCGACGCCATCCCGGCGGCAAGCGAGGAAAACGGCACCCCGATGTTTCCCGCACTGAAAGCCCTGTAGCCCTTTGCGGCCCCGTCTGCTTCGGCTATGCTGTGCAGAAGCGTGGCGGTTGTGGTCTTGCCGTCCGTTCCTGTAATACCGGCGACTCTGGCGCTGCAGAACCAGCTCGCTGCCTCGATTTCACTGAAAAGAGGTATACCCTCCCGGAGAACCTGCCGGACAACCCCTGCAGTTCGGGGAATTCCCGGGCTTACCACACAGAAATCGGCATCACAGACCCGTCCCGAATGCCCCTCAGCTTCCCATGCGATCCCGCGGGCGGCAAGACGGTCCGCCTCGACGGGCGATATCCGGCCGAGTTCGCTCACAAACACCGTCGCTCCTGCCTCGGCAAGCAGTTCCGCCGCGGCAAGGCCGCTGCGCCTGGCGCCGATTACCGATACTTTTTTGCCTTTTACATCCATGCCGCAATGTGTTTACCTGAGTTTCAAGGTCATCAGACTGGCCAGAAAAAACAGTATGGTGACAATCCAGAACCTGATGACGATTTTCTGTTCGGGCCACCCTTTCAACTGAAAATGATGGTGAAGGGGCGCCATGAGAAAAATCCTCCGGCCCTGACCGAAGCGCATCCTGGTATACTTGAACCAGAGTACCTGAACCGAGACCGAAAGCGTTTCAAGAAAGAATATTCCTGCCAGAACCGGAAGCAGAAGCTCCTGCTTGATGAGCAGCGCAATAACGGCAATGGCGCTCCCGAGGGCCAGCGAACCGGTATCGCCCATGAACACCTCTGCAGGGTTGGAGTTGAACCAGAGAAAACCCACGCAGGCCATCACGATAGCCATACTGACCACGGCAATTTCGCCACCGCCGGGAATGAAGGGGATTTTGAGATAGGAGGCATAGACCGCATTGCCTGCAAGGTAGGCGAAGCCGCCGAGAGCGAAAACCACGATAGCGGAACTTCCGGATGCAAGTCCGTCAAGTCCGTCGGTAAGGTTCACGGCATTGGAGACCGCCGTAATGATGAAGATCACGACAGGAATATAGAAGATTCCGTAATCGATCGTGAGATTTTTGAAGAACGGCACCGTCGTGGTGGAGCGCAGCACCGAAAACGCCGGATCGAACCATGTGTACAGGCCGATGACGAGCCCGAGCGTTATCTGGCCGATGAGTTTGTACTTCGGAGACAGACCGCTCTTTACCTTCAGCACGACTTTCATGTAATCGTCAAGAAAGCCGATGGCGCCCATCCAGAAAACCGCGAGCATGATCAGCCATACATGGGGGTCGTCGAAACGCGCCCACAAAAAAACCGATATCTCGATGGCGATGATGATGAGCAGTCCGCCCATGGTTGGAATATCCTTTTTCTTCCGGTGCTCCGGAGGAGCCTCCTCCTTTACCGGTTCAATAATCCGGCCCTTGAGATGGCGGATGAATCCCGGACCTGCGACCAGACAGATCAGCAGCGCCGTTACCGCCGCCGCGCTCGCCCTGAAGGTCAGAAATTCGATAACCCCGAGACCTGGCGGGTCAAACGTATCGTTGAGATATTTCAGCAGATAATACAGCATTATGGGTAACGCTACAGTTTTGTTGATTGAGATGCCCGGTCGCGACAGAGGGCGTCGGCAACCTCTTCAAGGCGCATGCCGCGCGAACCCTTGAAAAGCACGGCATCCCCGGAAGCCACAACGCCGGCAAGCGCCCTGTAGAGCTCGTCGCGGTTCCTGAAATGACCGCAGAGACGAGAGCGGTTTTCAGCCCCGAACAATCTCGAGAGATCCCCGAAGGTGAAAAGCATGTCGATCGCGCTCTGCTGAATATACCTGCCTGTCTTTTCATGTTCAAGCTCCGCCGAACTTCCGAGTTCCAGCATATCGCCGAGAACCGCTATTTTTCTTCCGGTGCACTGCAGTTCTCCGAGCAGATCGAGAGCCAGACGCACCGAATCGGGATTTGCATTATAGGTATCATTGACGATCATGACCCCTCCGGCCTCCTGAAACTCCATCCGCTTCCATCCTGAAGCCGGCTGCAGTTTTTCAAGCCCCTCTCTGATGCTGTCGAGGGAAAGCCCGAAATAGCTGCCTGCGACGGCGGCGGCAAGCGCATTGATGACATTATGCCTTCCGGTCAGCTTCAGGGCGACAAGCACGGAGTCGGAACCCGAACAAAGCCTGAAGGAGGGGCGACCGAATGCGTCGAGCGTGACGTCGCGGACACAGAGCCCTCTTTCCGGGCACTCCTCCAAACCGTACGGCACGGTTCGGGCCAGACCGGCGGCGGCACGCTTCAGCCGGGGGTCCTCGGTATTGATAAAACAGGTGCCTCCGTGCAGATCGAGGTATTCGTAGAGTTTTGTCTCGGCGGCGGCAACGCCGTCGAGATCGTGGAGAAACTCCAGATGTTCATGGCCTATGTTGGTCAGGAGACCGTGAGTCGGCATGGCGATGGATGTCAGAAGCTCCATCTCCCCCGGATGGTTGATGCCCATCTCGACAACGGCCAGCCCGGTATCGCGCGGCATCTGCAGGAGCGTCAGGGGAACGCCGAGGTGATTGTTCAGATTGCCGCGGCTCATATGCACCCTGAATCCGGTGCCGAGAACCGAAGCGATCAGCTCCTTGGTGGTGGTTTTTCCGTTGCTTCCCCCCACCGCAAAAACCGGAATGGAAAAGGTACGGCGATAGGCCGAAGCCATCTGCTGCAGACCCGAAGTCGTATCCCCGACAACAAGATAGCGGCGCCCGGCCTCTTCGGAACCGGCGGGACGCGAAGCGAACCACTCCTCCGATACAACCGCCCATGACGCCCCCCGGGAAAACACCTCATCGACATACCGGTGACCATCGGTTTGCTCGCCACGGAGAGCGACAAAAACCTCCCCTCCCTCAACCCGGCGGGAGTCGATGACGACCCTGGGCTCTTCGATCCGGCACTCCCGGTTTAGCGGGTCGCCGGCAACGACCCTGCCGATCCGCTGCAGATCAGCCATGCCGAGAACTCCTTTCATGAGGGCTCCTTTTGGGTTGTCAGGGGGGCAGTGTCCCGAAGGGACTCCCCGAGAATTTCCTGATCGGAGAAAAAATGCTTCATGCCGGCAATCTCCTGGTAGGTTTCGTGACCTTTGCCGGCGACCAGCAGCACATCCCCCGGCCGGAGCATGGCTGCAGCCTCCCGGATGGCCTCACCCCTTCCGGCGACTCTCCTGTAGCGCGTTCCCTGCATCCCGCGCTCTATCTCATCGAGAATGATCTCCGGGTCCTCATCCCTTGGATTATCCGATGTCAGAAAAACGAAATCCGCGTTTTCAGAGGCTATCCTCCCCATCTCCGGCCGCTTCATCCGGTCGCGGTTCCCTCCGCACCCGAACACCACGACAAGCCTGGCGTCCGAGGCCATGAGTCCCCTGAGAGCGGAAATCGCCTTTTCAAGCGCGTCGGGGGTATGCGCATAATCCACAAAGGCCGAGCGCGAGCCGAAAGGGTCCCCGACGCGCTCCATCCTTCCGGAAACCCTGAAAGGCCGCTGGAGCGCAAGGGCAATTGCGTCAGGCGTCAATCCCAACCCCCGGCCGACAGCCGCAGCTTCGAGCAGGTTCATGACATTGTAGCTTCCGGGAAGTTCCGTCCGGACGCTCTTCACCGCATCGGGAAAACGGATCTCCACCAGGGAGGAATCGACACTGCCGGCCTTCACCAGAGCCGAAAACCTTGCGGAAGAGGAGATGAACGGCTCCTCGTCAGGGTGCAGGGAACAGCAGAACCGCATGCTCTCAGGAACACCCGACGCCATCAGGGCGGCATGCGGATCGTCACAGTTCAGCACCGCAAAGCCTTCAGGGGCGAGCTGATCGAAAAGAAGCCTTTTTGCCGAGGCATACTCCTGCATGGTATGATGAAAATCGAGATGTTCGCTGCTCAGATTGGTGAACACCGCAACCCTGAACCTGAGTGCGTGTACCCTCTGGAGCACAAGTGCGTGAGAGGAAACCTCCATGACCGCGGCGCGGCACCCCTCCCCGACCATCTGCCGGAAGAGCGCCTGCAGCTCATGGGCTTCGGGCGTGGTGCGCTCGAGCGGTATATCGCGTCCTCCTATACGGCACAGACCGGTGCCGATATAGCCCGCCGGAATGCCGCATGAGCCGAGCAGATCCGCGATCAGCCTTGCCGTTGTGGTCTTTCCGTTGGTGCCGGTCACACCGATGAGCATAAGGCTGTCGGAGGCATGCGCGTAAAACGCGCGGGCGGCTTCGGCAAGCGCTCTTCTCGAATCGGCCACCCTGATAAAGAGCGCCTCCGAAGCCGGCCGCTCGGGAAATGTTTCGCAGATAACGGCGATTGCCCCGTTCCGGACTGCCGTATCGATATAACGATGGCCGTCGGAAGCGAAACCCCGGACAGCGACGAAAAGCGATCCCGGAACGACATCCCGCGAATCAGCGGTCAGCGAGACGACACCAACCGTTCCGGACTGCTTTCCTGCAAGCTCCAGGAAGTCGATTTCACGGATCATTCCGCTCAGAAGAACCGGTTCCGCCGGTTTCGGAAAGTGCGATTCCGGCATCATAAAAACGAGCGTTTCCGGGCAGTGGAGGTGAGTTTCACCCTGATGATCCTTGATTTTTCAACTTTCGAACCGGGAGCGACATTCTGCGCCTTAACCACGCCGTCAAACCCGCCGTTCGAGTCCATCTCCAGTCCGAGCCATTTCAGAAGACGCTCGGCATCTCGCGGCTTCATCCCTTTGATATCCGGAACCGCCACCGTTTTCGTGGAGTCGATCACCCTCTGCTCCGGAGACCTGAATGCAAGATTTTTCTGCAGTTCTTCGGAACAGGCAAGAATTCTCGACGAGATTCTGGAAAAAACAGGCGCCGCCACGGTTGCCGCATAATAGGCCTTGCGCGGCTCTTCGACAAGCACGATAAGCGCATATCGCGGGGATTCGGCCGGAAAATACCCCACAAAAGAGGATACGTAGACAGGATTGGCGTAGGAACCGCCCGATGCGCGCCTTGCCGTTCCGGTCTTGCCGGCGACGCTCATGCCGGGAATTGCAGCGCTCCTTGCCGTTCCGCTGTCGACCACCGCCTTGAAATACTCCATGCCCATATATTTCGCCGTTGCCGGGGAAACCACTTTTCTGACCTCCTCAGGCTGGTTCTCCCTCACCGCCCGCCCTTCGCCGTCGACAACCCGGCTTATGATACGAGGCTTCATGAGCACGCCTCCATTTGCAACGGCAGCGTATGCCTGCAGAATCTGCAGGGGAGTCACCATAACCTGGTAACCATAGCCCATCCATGGCAGCGTGGTCCGATCCCAGTTTTTCAGCGATCTGACTCTGCCCGACGACTCCCCGAGCAGCCCTACGCCGGTCTTCGAACCGAAACCGAAACTCTTCGTATAGGCGTAAAATTTCTCACGGCCGGTTTCCATGGCGGTTTTAGCCGCTACGACGTTGCTCGAGTGCATGATTGCCTCACGAAAGGAGATATTTCCGTACGGCTCATGGTCCCTGATTCTGAGGCCGTAGAGCGGCAGCACGCCGTTGTTGGCGAAAACCCTGTCCTCGGCCTTCCTGTTGAGCACTTCGGTCGCCGTTGCCGCCATAACGATCTTGAAGGTCGAGCCGGGCTCGAAACTGTCCGTAACGGCGCGGTTGCGTGAGCGCTCCGGCGACCAGGTAACCCTGTGGTTGAGATCGAACGTCGGATTGTTGGCCATGGCAAGAATCTCTCCGGTACGCACATCCATGACGATGCCTGTGGCGGCATTCGCAAGGAAAGCTCCTACCGCCGCCGAAAGTTCATCCTCGACGATGCTCTGGATATCGGCGTCCAGTGTCAGCTGTACCGTATGGCCTTTTATGGGATCCTGCTGCAGGGCGTCAGGAGCGGGATAACGCCTTCCCGTTGCCGAGCGCTGGAACACCCTCGAACCGTCCCGGCCTTTCAGATCGCGGTCGAACTGCAGTTCAAGACCGCTGATCCCGTTGTTCTTGCTGTCGGTCACCCCGATAACCTGCGCGGCAACGTTGAGATAGTAGCGCTGTTGCTCGCGATCGAACCAGACCCCCGGAATTTTTTTCTGCATGATCGGCAGCGCCTGCGCTGCCGGAACCTTGCGGCCAAGCACGACAAGCCGTTTTTCCCTCCTGAGTTTTTTCAGATATTCACGGCGGCTTTTTCCGAGGTGGCGGGAAAAGAGTTTCGCTATTTCCCGGGAATTATCGAAGGTCTTCTGGTTTCCGGTTTTGCGATCGTTGACCGGCTTGCCCTTTTCATCAAAAAGCGGCGTGTGCCTGACAATTTCCGGATCGGCATAAAAAGAGATCGTTTCAACCGTTTCGGCAAGCATCCTCCCGTGACGGTCGAGAATAACCCCCCGCTGTGCCTTTTCCGTCACAAGCCGGACATACTGTTTTTCCGCCTTTTCCTTGTATTTCCGGACATTGACGATCTGGATGTTCAGCAGCATGGCAACGATGCCTGCAAAAAACACAAGGAAAAACAGCACTACCAGCCCGAGACGCTTTCCGAAATCGGAATCCGAAGGCTTTTCCGGAATATCACGTCCACTCATCGCTCTGCATTGGTCATTGAAGATCAGTCGGTTACGGAACAATTTCAACCGCAGGCACGCCAGATGCCTGAAGGCCCAGACGCTCGGCGTGCAGGGCAATATTATGGATCCCCTGCAGTTCGTTCACCTTGAGTTCCTGGGAGGTAATCACGCTCGAGCTCATTGCTATGCGCTCCCGGAGCGTTTCATTTGCAAGGGCAAGTTTTTTTATCGCTATGGTATTGTACGTCTGAAAAAGAAGAATCCCGGTAACCGGCAAAAGGTACAAAAAAGTCCTTAAACGCAGGAGATCCGAAAATCTGAATTCAAAGGCCCTTGCAAACAGGTCGCGTATGCCTCCCCCCTCCTGCGCCGAAGATAACGGCGCACTCCCGGAAAACGGACCGTTCCCGCTCTCCGCTGACAGGTTTTTTTCACCGGCGTCGCCCTCCTCGCCCCGCTCCTTCTCTCCGGCAGAACGGATGTTCATGGCAGCGGCCCACTCAGGCCCTGGCGTCTGCATGGGGTTTTCGCTATGCAGGCTCACATCGGACTCCTTCATCAAGTTTTTCAAGAACGCGAAGCCTGGCGCTTCTCGATCTCGGATTCATTGACACTTCCTGCGCTCCGGCAGAAACGGCTTTTCGGGTTACAACCCTGTATCCTGCCTTAACAAGAGGTTCTCTGAGCCCCACACTCTTGGGACCCCAGTCGCTGCGGGATTTATCCGCAAAAAAAACCTTCACCATCCGGTCTTCGAGCGAATGATAACTGATTACCGCAAGCCTGCCTTCCGGGCAGAGCAGGGAAGCTCCCTCATCCAGCGCCTCGCCAAGCACATCGAGCTCACGATTCACCTCGATTCTCAATGCCTGAAACACACGGGAAAGCGTTTTAATCGCCAGGTCCGGGCGGCGCTGCCCCTGCCTGATGATGCCGGCCAGCTCTTCCGTCCGGGAAAGCGCTCCGTACTTCTCCCGATAATCGACAATATCGCGGGCAATGCTACTGCTTCGCGGCTCCTCTCCGTAACGGAAAAACAGCGAGGCGAGCTCGCGCTGGCTCATGGCATTGACAATATCTGCCGCACTTGTCGGGGAACCGGAGTCCATACGCATATCGAGAGGGCCGTGGTGCATATAGCTGAACCCCCTTTCGGGAGTATCGATCTGGGCCGATGAAACGCCCAGATCGAGCAGAATGCCGACCGCCGATGCATCGAAGCCCCTTTCACCGCAGACCCTGCCTGCGATTTCCGCTATCTGGCTGAAATTGCCTTTCACCGCCACCGCGTTCTCTCCGAAAGGCGCGAGTTTTTCTCTGGCGGCAGAGAGCGCACATGCATCCTGATCGATTCCGATCACCAGCGATCCGGCGTCGAAGCCTTTTCGCTGCAGCTCCTGAAGCATGGCAAGCGAATGACCGCCGCCCCCCAGGGTACCGTCAATATAAAGCCCCGGCCTCCGCACCAGCAGCTCGATAATTTCGCCGGCAAGCACCGGCTCATGATAACCTTTCGTCATCACGGCGCTCAGAAAAATCTGCCGGCGAGCGAGGAAAATCTTCCCGCGTGTTCACGAAGCAGTACCTCGAGGCGGCCAGGCTCCCAGATAACCATTTTTGAATCGGCTCCTATGATGACAACATCTTTTGTAATTCCGGCATGATCGAGAAACTCCCGCGAAAGGGAGACCCTTCCCTGCCGGTCAAGCGAAACAATATCGAGACTTTCATAAATCAGGGTCTTCAGCAGCCGCTCGTCAGGATTGAAATCAGAAAGCCTGTCAAGAGCGTGCTTCATCTTCTGCCAGACATCCGGCTCGTACAGTTCAAGAGAACCGTCTGGCGCTTTCATGAGATAGAGGTATATTCCGGCTGTTCCGGAGGCCGGATTCAGCGGAGCAAACGCCGACTCGCCATCCCTGATGACCGGATTTCCGGAAAAAAGATCTCTGCGGAACCTGACCGGAATCATCAGCCGGCCCTTTTCATCAAGGGCATGCAGTTCCTTGCCGATAAATCCAGCCATGATAGGGGTATCCACTGAAACAGGTTATGCAGATTCGGATGTCCGGAACCGGTACCGATCTACCCGAAAACCTCTGAAATAGTGAAGAACGCACAAAGGGAGAAAAAAGCTCCCACTTTTTACCATTTTTCACCACATAAAAATGTATGAAAAAGGTTACACTAAAAAAATATTTATCTCTTTTACACTGCACGGCAAATCCGGTGGCCATAACGGTTTCTGAGCATCACCGGACCCCGGTTTCATGAATATTCCCGAAATAGTAATCGACGGCTATAACCTGCTGCACAAACTCTTCCCTTCTCCCGAAGGCTCTCGCCTCGAAAGCCTTCGACAAAGGATGGAAGCGCTGCTGCTGGAGTATCAGCGAAAGAGGAAATGCCACATGAACATTGTCTATGACGGCGGAGGATTGCGGGAATCCTCTGCCGGCGGGACTCTGAGTGTGATCTATACGGCATCGTCAAAAAGCGCCGACACGTGGATCATTGATTACGTAAAATCATTGAACACAAACAGAAAAATGGTTACTATTGTAAGTTCAGACCATGAAGTATGCCTTTACGGAAAAGCCTATGGCGCAAAAATCCTCTCCTCCGAGGAGTTCGCCGCCGTGCTTGAAAACAGAAAAAAAACCGGAGCGGGGGGCCGTCCGGTAACGGACCGGAAATACGGCACGGGGTTTCTCGACTCCGGCGAGGTGGCCGCATGGAAACGCCTGTTCGAAGGCGACTGACCCTGAATCCGGAACCGGCATATTCGATCGTATGGGCGATGCCGGGACAAGGCATGCATACTACTATTTCAAACCGTACCCTATCATAATGTCCGAAAGTACTCTCAGCAACACCGGCAATTGGCGGGAACTCGAAGAATGGAGAAAAAAAATTGACGGCATAGACCGCCAGCTTGCCTCACTCCTGTGCGAAAGACTGCACTGCGCCAGAAACATCAGCATTCTGAAAGCCAGAATCGGAGAAGAGGTACTGCAGCCCGAACGGGAAAAAGAGGTACTCAGCAATGTAATAAGCCAGGCCGACTCGATCGGAAAAGTCAATGCCCTGGAAAGAATCTACCGCTGCATCCTTGAGGAATCCCGGCTGTTTCAGCATGAACAGAACAGCTCCACCCAGGAAGCCGGACACTGAATCCGGCTGATGAACTCATGGCATCAACCTATTCCTATCTCCGAAAATCCCTGTCTGCCCTCATGATCCTTGCTGCGGCAGCGCTCGGTTGCATAGTTTTCATTCCAGGGCTCAATACCGCGGAAAAGAGTACCGGACTGACGGTGCACAGGGGAATGGGTTTCATGGAGATCGTCGGCGAAATGGAGCGCGGCGGCGCCGTCAAAAACCGATGGCAGACCATCCTTGCAGGGAGGATTATCCCCGGATTTCACAATATCAGGCCGGGACGCTACACCATACCGCCGGGCATGTCGAATTTCAGTCTGCTCCTCTATCTTCGCACCCATCCCCAGGATGAAGTGCGGATCACCATCCCCGAAGGGCTCGAACAGCGGGAAATCGCCCGTCTCTTCGCATCGAAACTCGACATGGACTCCTCCGCCTTCATGACTGCCGCAAGAGCGCGCGACTTTCTCGACCGGAACGGCATAAAGGGGAGAAGCGCAGAAGGATACCTTTTTCCCGGAACCTATCATTTCGCATGGGCGGACACCCCTGAAGAGGCGGCGGAATTTCTCGTCAGGCAGTTCAGATCGTTCTATGACGACAGCCTGAAAGCCGTTGCGGCATCGAAAGGACTCAGTGAAACCTCCCTGCTGACTCTTGCCTCGATCGTCGAGGCAGAAACGCCTCTTGACAGCGAAAAACCTCTGGTTGCAAGCGTTTATCTGAACCGCCTGAAAAAAAACATGCGTCTCCAGGCTGATCCCACCGTCCAGTATGCGCTCGGGGAAGAGGCCCGACTGCTCTACTACAAGGATCTTTCAGTCGATTCCCCTTACAACACCTACCGCCATGCGGGCCTTCCCCCCGGACCGATCTGCAATCCCGGCTCCGCGTCCATTCTGGCGGTGCTCAACCCTGCCGATACCCCGTATCTCTACTTCGTGGCGACGGGAAAAGGCGGACATTATTTTGCCGAAACACTTGCAGGACACGCGGCAAATATCGGAAAATACCATGCCTCACGCAGCAGCAGATAAGCGTACGGGGAGTGTTCGTGCTATCCTGTTGCACGGAAAGAAATAAATTATATTGTATTCTGAGAGCATAGCGCTTTTCATAACCAACCGTTCAAAAACAATGCAGAAAAAGACCTTGTCCGACATAGCGATCCAAGGTAAACGGGTGTTGATGCGTGTCGACTTCAACGTCCCCCTCGACGAAGACAAAAACATTACCGACGACAAGAGAATTGTTGAAGCACTCCCCTCGATCAGAAAGGTCCTCGACAACGGCGGACGCCTGATCCTCATGTCGCACCTCGGACGTCCGAAAGGGAAGCCGAATCCGGACTTCTCTCTTGCCCCCGCAGCGGCAAGACTTTCCAGCCTGCTCGAATGCCCGGTCGCGATGGCCGGAGACTGCATCGGAACAGAAGTGATGCAGGAGGTGCTCGCCCTGCAGGACGGAGAAGTGATCATGCTTGAAAACCTGCGCTTCCACCCTGAAGAGGAAGCGAACGATCCCGATTTCGCCCGCGAGCTGGCGTCTCTTGGAGAAATTTACGTAAACGACGCGTTCGGAACCGCACACCGCGCTCATGCGTCAACCGAAGGCATCACCCGGTATGTCCAGACCGCCGTAGCGGGGTTCCTTATCGAGAAAGAGCTGAAATATCTCGGCAAAGCCCTTCAGGAGCCCGAACGGCCTTTTGTGGCGATTCTGGGGGGATCGAAAATATCGGGCAAGATCGATGTTCTCGAAAATCTCTTCAACAAAGTCGATACCGTGCTTATCGGCGGCGCCATGATCTTCACTTTTTTCAAGGCGCAGGGGCTCGATACGGGAAACTCGCTGGTCGAAGACAACAAGCTTGAACTGGCTCTCAGCCTGATCAGCCAGGCAAGGGAGAAAAACATCAAGCTGCTGCTTCCCATGGATGTCATCGTAGCACCGAAGATCTCCGCAGATGCCGACAGCCGACCGGTATCGGTCGATGCCATACCCGAGGGGATGATCGGCGTGGATATCGGCCCTGAAACAAGAGAGGCCTTCCGCCGCGAAATTCTCGGAGCCCGCACGGTACTCTGGAACGGCCCGATGGGGGTATTCGAGATCGACCGGTTCGCAGAGGGGACCTTCGCCATTGCCGAAGCCATGTCGCAGGCCACCGCCGCCGGCGCGACCACGATTATCGGAGGTGGGGATTCCGCCGCCGCCGTTGCAAAAGCTGGGCTTTCGGACCTGATGACCCATATCTCCACCGGAGGAGGGGCAAGTCTCGAATTTCTTGAAGGAAAAGAACTTCCCGGAATCGCCGCGCTGAACGATTAGCCGCAGGCGCCCATTACATCACGATGAGATCAGCCAGGAAAAACCTGGCTGAACGGAAGAGAACCGGACCGGAAGAAGAATCGAATGCCATGAGCTATCAAAATCAGCCCTACAGCCCCGGGGGCTTCCAGGTTATGCCCCCGGCCATTAAAACCATCATTCTTGCCAATGTCGCGGTTTTTCTGCTGCAGACGCTGTTGCAGAACTCCCCCTTCGGAGGGCTGATTACCGCTGCGGGAGCACTGTGGCCCGTAGCATCGGCAAATCAGGACGGGCTCTCGTTCCAGATATGGCAGCCGGTAACCTATATGTTTCTGCACGGAAGCTTCGGGCATCTCTTTTTCAACATGTTCGCACTCTGGATTTTCGGCACCGAACTTGAAAATTACTGGGGCACCAGGCAGTTCAACATCTACTACTTCGTCTGCGGCATCGGAGCCGCATTCATCAACCTGCTGACCACCATCGGAGACCCCTATCCTACCGTGGGGGCGTCGGGAGCGATCTACGGGGTGCTCCTTGCCTTCGGCATGATGTTCCCCGACCGTTACATCTTCCTGTATTTTCTGTTTCCCATCAAGGCAAAATATTTTGTTGCCGGGTATGCCTTTATCGAGTTTCTCTCCGGACTCGGCAGCAGAGCGATGGGAAGCGGCAGCAACATCGCTCACTTCGCCCATCTCGGAGGCATGCTGGTGGGGTTTCTGTATATCACCATCAGAAGACAGGGATGGTCGTTGCCGAAATGGCCCGGGCGGCGGTCAAATACTTCCCGTAAACAGGGCGGACAGGCCACCATGCACCATATAGGCAAAAGCGGAACGGGCATGACGCAAGAGGAGGAGATCGATGCCATTCTCGACAAGATCTCCAGGCAGGGCTATGAATCGCTGACCGTGGAAGAAAAAAGGAAGCTGCTGAAAGCGGGAGGAAAATAACCATGAAAGAAGGAAACCGACTGTTCGCTTCGGCTAAACGGAAAGCCGGAACCCTCCTGAAAGACCCCGACAGAACAAAAAAACTGCTCGATGCGGCCTTCAGCCGCACCTACTCGGCAAAAAACGCTTCGCCACTCTTCTCGCTGGGCGAGAAAATTCAGGCGGCCGTCCGCATGATCCGCTGCTACATCCAGAAAGAGTATGTCGATATCCCCTGGCAGACTATCGTTGCCCTGACTGCAGGCCTGATCTACTTCGTATCCCCCTTCGACGCCCTGGCCGACTTCATACCGCTCCTGGGCTTTGCCGATGATGCCGCCGTCCTTACGGCCGTTCTGGCCTCGATCAACCAGGACCTCGAACGGTTCCTCGCCTGGGAGCGCTCAAAACGCGACGGTGCAGAATCCACCCCCTACGAAATCATCGAGACAGAAGAGAGCGCATCTCAGAACTGAGCGGTTTTCTGAAAGCAGGCTACGCTTTCAATATGCACGGTATGCGGGAACATATCGACCGGCTGAACCGAAACGAGCCTGTAGCCGCTGCGGCATATCTCCCGGCCGTCTCTTGCAAGATTCGATGGATTGCAGCTGACGTAGACAATCGTGCGGGCTCCGAGCTTCAGCATGGTTTCAAGCGCTTTCGGGTGCATGCCGGCTCGCGGCGGGTCGGTGACGATCACTCCGGGAGAGTCGTAGCTTTCGAGTTTCTGCAGCATGGTGTGAAAATCCTTGAGATCAGCCTGGAAAAACACGGCATTGCCGATGCCGTTGAGCGAAGCGTTGAGAGCGGCATCCGTGAGCGAGCTTTCGACAACCTCGATGCCTATCGCCTGTCGGCAGTGCCGGGCAAGATAGAGCGTAATGGTCCCTGTTCCGCAGTAGAGATCGTACACGGTATCCTCCGGCTCGATTCCTGCCACCTTGAGAATCTCGCTGTACAGCACCGCCGCCTGCGAGGAGTTGGTCTGAAAAAACGAATTCGCCGAAACCCTGAAATCCAGATCCCCGAGCCGTTCAGACAGAGAACCCTCACCCGACACCATGAACTCCTGCTCTCCTACGGCAACAGTGTTCTTTTTCGAGGTGACATTGTTCACAATGGTCATATCCTGGCCGGGAAGAGCGGCTTCAAGGAAATCCGCATAACGCCGCATCAGTTCCCGGTCATGCCATGAGGTAACCAGATTGACCATAAGCCTGCCGTTATGCTCGCTCGAGCGCAGTACCAGATTCCTCAGAAAGCCACTGTGCGCCTTGACGGCATAAGGAGTCATTCCCTGTTCGAGTGCAAAGGTCCGGGTCAGGCGGAGCACCTGGTTCATCGGCTCGTTGGCCAGGTAGCAGTAGTCGATATCGAGCACTTTCTCGTAGTTTCCTGGGGCATGAAATCCCAGGGCAAAGTCCCTGGAACGTTCGAGACGTTCCTGCGAAAGTTCTTCAGGCATGAGATAGCGGATGCTCGAACAGGAAAATTCGACCTTGTTCCGGTAATGAAACGATGACCGGGCAGGAAGAACCGGCAGGACAGGGAGATCGGCAAACCCTCCGATATGCACAAGGTCGTCGGTGACTTTCTTCTTCTTGTAACGCAACTGGGCCTCGTAGGATATATGCATGAGTTTGCATCCCCCGCAGACCCCGAAATACGGACATGGGGGCTCCTCCCTGTCGGGAGAACGAGCGATAACCTCCATGGCCTGCGCATCGATGTACCGCTGTTTCACCTTTCTGACAAGCGCCCTGACCCGGTCTCCGGGAGCAAGCATGCCGGTGACCATGACACTGAGACCGCTCTGAAGACGCCCGAAACACTGATCCTTGTCGGCAAAATCGGTAACCGTCAGTTCTATGATATCGCCTTTTTTCATGGAGGAGCTGTCCATACATTTCAACAATTAATGCTTCACGGTCAGCAGCGCTGCACCGAATACCCCCGCGCTGTCTCCCAGCTGCGGTTTTAATAATGGAATCATGAGGCGGGCGCTGAAAAGATACCGCTCGATCAGCGCAACGGTCTCCTGCGAATAGAGCCTGCCGATGGCGCCCACCCCGCCGCCTATAATGCAGCAGTCCGGATCGAGAATATTGAGCACCGGACCAAGAGCCCTGGAAAACTGGACGGTCAGGCGCCCGAGTGTCGCTTCTGCCGCCTCATCGCGATCGGCCATTCCGGCAATCTCCCGCAGCGTCCTTGAACTTCCGGTAAGCGAGCAATAGTAGCGTTCGAGCGCCGGACCTGAAATAACCGTCTCGACACACCCTCTCTTTCCGCAGTAGCACGGCTCTCCGTCCGGAAGAAGCTCGTTATGCCCCCATTCGCCTGCAATGCCGTGCGCGCCGTGCAGCATCCTGCCGCCGCACACGATGCCGCCACCCACACCGGTGCCGAGAATCATGCCGAAAGCCGTCCCGCCCCTCTCCCTGACGATCTCCCTGCCGGCGCCAAGCATCGATTCAGCCAGAGCGAAGCAGTTTGCGTCATTCTCGATCACCACGTCACGTCCGAGAAGCTTCTCGAGATCGCATTTCAGATCACGACCGTTCAGACTGAGCGTATTGGAGTTCCTGATCCGGCCAGAAACCGGTTCATACCTGCCGGGGGTGCCAATGCCGATCACCCGGGGAAGCGGAACCCCTGACTCCTTTGACATCATCGAAACCAGGCCCGCGATCCTCCCTGCAATGTGTTCGTACCCCCCCTCCGCCTCGGTAGGTATGCGTCTGCGGAGCAGCGGCCTCATCATGCTGTCGGTCAGAACAGCCTCCATCTTGGTGCCGCCGAGATCGATGCCCAGATAAGCGTCACTCATGGCTTCAAAGGCCTCCGGCCGGATAAAAAACGTGGCTGAATCACATTCTTGAACAGCCAGGAAAGAGCCAGATAGACCAGCCCGGCGCTCGCGCAGCCGATCATCATGCCTGCAAGCACATCGCCCGGATAATGCACGCCAACATAAATTCTCGAATAGCCGATCAGAAAAGCATAGAGAATCATCACCGCGCTGAACAGCCGCTCGACAGGTTCTCCGCGACGAAAAAAAATCCAGATCATCGAAGCAACGGCCGCCGAATTTGCGGCATGTGACGATGCGAACGAATAGGAATGAGACTGGTCGATCAGGAGACGGCACCCCTGCAGGGCAAAACAGGGCCGGATGCGCTGAAAAAGCGGCTTGAGGATACCGGAGGCGGTGTAGTCGGCAAGGCCGACGGCAAGCAGCGTGAAAAGCAGCACAACGAAGGCGCCACGCTGTTTTCTGATGATGATAAACAGCGCGGCCAACAGAAAAATGTGCGAGGAGAGCCTGAAGGTGGTAAGAAACACCATCAGATCATCGAGAGCCGGATGCACCATGATCTGGTTTATCCAGCGGAAAATCCCGGCATCGATCTCTCCGCCCAGCTCCATAATGCCTTACTTTTTAGCGCTCCCTTTCCTCTTTTTCGGAGCGACGGCTGCAGCGGCTGCCGCAAGGGCTGCCTGAGGCACATCATCGGACGATGTAGTGGAATTGATGTAGAACTGCTGGACGACGCTGAAAATATTGAACATCAGGTAATACAGACCGAGACCTGCCGGAAGGTTATTGAAAAACAGAAGCATCATGACCGGAAAAACATAGAGCATAACCTTCATCTGCTCATTGCTCTGGGTGGTCGGCGTGATTTTCTGCTGTATGAATACCGTTATACCCATAAGAATCGGAAAAATCGCGATATGGTCTCCGTAGACCGGAATGCTGAACCCGAAGTCAAGAATGGAATCGGGAACCGAAAGATCCTTCGCCCAGAGAAATCCATGGTGGCGAAGCTGAATCGAGGAGCGGAACACATAGAACATCGCAAACAGAAGCGGCATCTGAAGCACCACCGGCAGACATCCTCCGAGCGGGTTGACCCCCGCCTCCTTGTAGATACGGCCAAGCTCGCTCTGCAGCTTCGCGGGATTATCCTTGTATTTATCCTGGAGCTCCTTGAGGAGAGGCTGCAGGGCGGCCATTTTTTTCATGGACTTCGTCGATGCCATCGACAGCGGATAGGTAACCAGCTTGATGAGCAGGGCGAAGATAATGATGATCAGGCCATAGTTGCTCACAAAACCGTTCATCCAGGTAAACACCGGCAGAATGACATACTCCGCAACCGGCCTGGTAAGCCAGTCCCAGCCAAAATCCATGATTTTTTCAAGACCGGCCCCAAGAGTTTTGACGGTATTGTAATCGAGAGGCCCGATATACAGGGTATAGTGGTCGCGGGCCACACTCCCGGTTGACGGAACACCCATCTTGAGCGATGCGAGATAGTTCTCGAAATGTCCTGAACCCCTTTTTCCTTCGAGGTAAATGCCGTCGGTTTTGCTTCCGGGAATCAGTGCCGCTGCAAAATACTTGTTGCGCACGGCAACCCAGCCTGCCTCGCCTGACTGCTCCTCGCGATAGGACTGGTTCTCCTTGGAGGCATCGATCTTCACCAGGCTGCCTCCGAGATAGGCGCTGGCGAGCGCGTTGTGCGATTCATCCTCCCTGTTTTTTTCCGAATAGGTCAGTCCTCCGTCCCACTGAAGCTGATACTCATTGCCTGCAAGGGCATTATTGAAACCGGTAAGCTTTACATCGTAGTCAACCTTGTAGCTGTTTCCGGAAAAGCGGTAGGTGATATCGATTGCCTGTTTCGGGCCGACATCGAGCCGGTATGCTATTACCGCACTCTGGGCGCCGCTCAGCGAAGTGCGTTTTTCGGTGAACAGTGGCCTGAAATACAGATCCCTGGTATCGATTTTTATGCCCTCGTTACTGAGGAAGAGAAGAGAGAGCGCCCCTTTGTCCTCGTCACTGACAAGATTGAAGGGCTGCAGCTTGCCGTCGAGATGTTTCTTGAGTACCACCGACTTGATGGTGGCTCCTTTCGAGGAGAGCGTGACCGTAAAGAGATCGTTGTCAACCTTCACCAGCTCTTCGCGGCCGCTGGAAACCGAAGCGAACGCGCCGAACGCATCGGAGGCCGGCTTCAGCACTGCCGGCGCAGCTTTTTCGATACCGGGACCGGCAAGTTCCGTTTGTGAACTGCGCGGCGGCTTATTCTCCTGAAGAGCCTTTTTTTCCGGCGACATAAACTGCAGCCAGACAATCATGATCAAAGCAATCAGCGCAAGACCTGTCACTGAATTTCTATCCATTGTCGCCTTCTTTTAAGTTGTCCGGTTTTCTGCCTGATTGTAACGGCACCGGATCATAACCACCTTTTGAAAAAGGATTACAGCGAAGTATCCTCCATATGGTCAGCCATGATGCATAAAAAAAATTGTGCGCATCGTACGCCTCAAGGGCGTACTGCGAACAGGTAGGGTAATATCTGCAGGAGGGGCCGAGCAGGGGTGAAAGGTAGGCGCGGTAAAACCTGATCAATGCCATTGGCACCAGATTTACTATCCTCCTCAGTGACATGCTCTCCATGATTAAATGCTCCATGACAAAACAGCTCGACAGCCTTCGAAACCGGAAATCCTGCGTCGGCAGCCTTACTATAATTCAGCTGCTTCTGATAGTACGTAATAATCTTCTGATTTCCCCTTGCAAAACGGCGAAGTCCGGAAACCTTTCACCGGGTCCCGTATAGATAACCGCAACACAGAACCTCCCTCTGCAGCGCTCTTCGCCATCAGTCCGTATACTTGTCTGCAGGACACCTTTTTCCTGTCGGTATGCCTCTCTCATCAGCCGCTTTATCCTGTTCCGTCTTGCCGCATCGGGCACGATTTTACGGCTCACGGCAAACAGAACGCCAAGCGGAGCCTCACCGGAAGAGCTTCCGTTTCCGACATACGAGTAAACAACCCTGACATACTCCCCCTTCAGTTTTTTCCGGCTCCTGAAAAGTTCGGCTATCTGCTGCTTTTTTCTCAGTATCTCATGCTTTCGCAGTGAATTGACATGCACTATGCTCAAGGCGTAAAAAAGCGGAGTTGAGTAAACCGGGACCCCTCTACAGGCTTCTTATGAGAAAATTATTTTACCGCCGTGCCCATTTCGCAGCTTACGGAAAGACGATGACGGCCTTTCGCCCTTCTTGAAGCAAGAACCCTGCGGCCGTTTTTCGTGGCCATCCTCTGTCTGAATCCGTGCTTGTTCCTTCTTTTTCTATTGCTAGGCTGAAATGTTCTTTTCATCGCTCGTTACTCCGGACGTTTTGAGATAAAGTAAAAAATCTGGGCTCCCAATGTAGCATATTATACGCTTATTCGCAAATGGCCGAACAACCACCCCAAGGCGGCCGCCATGCTGAAAAAAAATCGCAGAATCAATTTCCGCCACAAGTTACCAACAGTGTTGATAACTTGTGGATAAAAAAATCTCATACCCCCGAAACCCAGATAACGCACAGAGCCGCATTCATCAACAGGTGTGGATAAAAAATATGCCCGTATCTTATAAGTAAACAAATAAAAACAAGATAACCTGTTGATAACTCTCACTTCACATCCGGGAATCTCTCGGCGATTTTTCCACATGCAAATTGTTTTTTATCCACCGAAAACACTAACTTGTACACATTCAATGTTGATAGATTTGTTCTTTTCCCTGTTTCCCCCCCTACAAATTTAGCTCTGTATGCCCGAAACAATCACGAAAGTACAAACCGGAGTCCCCATCAATAAGCACCTGAAAAGCGCTTCTTTAGAGCATCAGGTGTGGTCGTCATGCCTCGACACAATAAAGGACAAAATCAATCCCCTCGCGTTCAAAACCTGGTTTCTTCCCATAAAGCCCGTCGGTTTTTCCGGCAATGAGCTGACCATCGAGGTTCCCAGCCAGTTCTTTTACGAATGGATCGAGGAAAACTACTCCTCCTATCTGAAACAGACGCTGAAGGAGGTCATCGGTCCCGAAGCGAAGCTCATGTACTCGATTGTCATGGATAAATCCCAAGGACAGCCGGTTACCATAGAGCTGCCTCACCAGAACAGCCTGTCCGACGAATGTCTTCCTGAAAAACAGGAAAAACCATGCAATGCGGCAAACCAGCAGGATTTCCAGCGCAATCTCATGCGTTTCGAAACGCATCTGAACACGAAATACACCTTTGAAACGCTCATCAGGGGAGACTGCAATTCCCTGGCTTTTGCCGCCTCGAAATCCATCGCACAGAATCCCGGACAGAACGCCTTCAATCCCCTGGTGATATACGGCGGTGTCGGACTCGGCAAAACCCACATGATCCAGGCCATAGGAAACAGTGTTCGGGCCAACTGCCTCTCCGAAAAGGTACTGTATGTTTCAAGCGAAAAATTTGCCATCGATTTCGTCAACGCCATCCAGAACGGCAAAATCCAGGAATTCTCCTCGTTTTACCGCACCATCGACGTTCTGATCATCGACGACATCCAGTTCTTTGCCGGCAAGGAGAAAACCCAGGAAGAAATTTTTCACATCTTCAACACCCTGCATCAGTCCAACAAGCAGATCATCCTCTCTGCGGACCGCCCCATAAAAGAGATCAAGGGCATTGAAGATCGTCTGATATCACGGTTCAACTGGGGACTTTCCGCCGATATTCAGCCGCCGGACTACGAAACGAGAAAAGCCATCATTCTCAGCAAGCTGCATCAGAGCGGCGTCAATCTTGACGATACCGTCATTGAATTCATAGCCACCAATGTTACCGAAAACGTCCGGGAGCTCGAGGGGTGCATCGTCAAACTGCTCGCCGCCCAGTCGCTGGACAATCAGGAAATCGATCTGCAGTTCACCAAATCCACCCTGAAGGACATCATCAGGCATACAACCAAGCAGCTGACGCTCGACACCATTGAAAAAGCGGTCTGCTCGTTCTACAGCATCACCCCGAACGATCTCAAGGGAAAATCAAAGAAGAAAGAGATCGCCGCCGGCCGGCAGATGGCCATGTATCTCGGAAAACTTCTTACGGATTCTTCACTTAAAACCATCGGCCTGCATTTTGGCGGACGCGATCATTCGACGGTCATTCATGCTCTCAATACCATAGAGAAGCGGGTCGAAGGTGTCGGAGACGAAAGAAAAAAAATCGAGGAACTGAAAAAGAGGATCGAGATACTCTCGATGTAAGACAGGAATCCGCCCTGTGCACTACCTGTTGATTCAGTGTGGGTGCGCTGTTGATAACAGGCGGGTTGCCAACAGTGCGGTACGGCGAAAAAAATGAACCAACAATCGGCCAACAGCGCACCCCTCCGGCAACAAACAGGTTATCAACAGTCCGGAAGTGTGTGGAAAATTTTTTAACCTCCTGTATAAGAACGGGTTATTGTGAATTCCGTATGGGTTGTCAAGATTTCCACACTTACAACAATAACAACAATTTTTTTAAACATTATTAAATAGTTAAAGAGTACGATGATGCAATTTTCCTCAACCATAAGGCAGATGCAGGATGCGGTCAGTAAGGTGTCGCAGGCCATTCCGGCAAAAACCATCGATCCGCGCTATGACAACGTTCACCTGACCCTTGAAAACGGTCTGCTTACCCTGTTTGCCACAGACGGTGAACTTGCCATTACCGCAAAGTGCCCCGTAGAGACTTCCGACACCGGAAACATCGGTATCAAGGCTAAAACCCTTCAGGATTTTCTCCGGAGCATGTACGATACCCCGGTCAGTTTTACCATCAACCGTCAGGAAATAAGCGATCACGGTACGGTTTCCATTTCCACTGACAAGGGGCATTATAAAATCCCCTGTCTTTTCGAAAGCAAACCGGAAAAAACCGAAAAAACGTATGCAATAACGCTCGAACTGAAAACCGAGGAGCTCCAGGATCTTATTCAGAAAACCATTTTCGCCTGCAGTGTGGATGGAATGAGGCCGGCCATGATGGGTGTGCTTTTCGAGATCGAAGAGAACAGTATCACCGGAGTTTCAACTGACGGTCACCGGCTTGTCCGGTGCAGAAAGCCCATTACCGCGGAGATAGCGGAAAAGCAGAAAATCGTCGTTCCGGCCCGGGTACTCTCGATTATCCAGAAGCTTGCCCAGAACGACAGCGTTACCATGTCCATCGACGAAGACCGCCGTTCGGTATGCTACAGCTGCGACAACGTCGTGCTTGAAGCCGCTCTTATCGTAGAGCCTTACCCTAACTACGAAGCGGTCATTCCTGTTGAGCACGACAAAAAGCTTGTTGCCCAGAGAACGGACATTTATGATTCGGTCCGGAGAGTCGGGCGTTTTTCAAGTATCGGAGATATCAAGATCGACGTCAACGGTGCGACGCTGAAAATAATGGCTGAAAACACCAACGAAGGAGAATCCGCACAGGAGGAACTGACCTGCAATTATACAGGAGAACCTATTACAATCGGTTTCAACGCGAAATTCATTGAAGCCGCCCTTGCTCATATCGACCAGAGCGAAATCATCATAGAACTGAAAAGTCCAACGACGGCGGTCATTTTCAAGCCCGGTGCAGCAAAGGAGCAGGAAGAGCTTATTATACTGGTGATGCCGGTTCGCATCAATAATTGAGCGAAGAGGCAGGTTATTGAAACTCGAACAGATACAGTTCGTCCATTTCAGGAATCACGGTTCCCTGACTTTTGCTCCTTCCGGAGGTATCAACCTCATTTATGGTCCGAACGGGTCAGGGAAAACCTCGATTCTCGAAGGAATACATTACTGTGCGCTGACGAAGGGTTTCGTCAGCGCTTACGACATCGAGTGTCTGAAAGAGGGCCATCTTTTTTTTCTGCTCAAGGGCAGGTTTGCAAGTGAAAGCGGCACAGAAACAGAGGTAAAAGTCTCCTACAGCCGTCAGGCCGGCAAACAGCTGACGGTCAACACCCTGAATCTCGCGTCTTTTTCATCGCACATAGGTGCGATTCCCTGTATTACCTTTTCACCCTCCGAACTCTCGATTATAACCGGATCCCCTGCGGAGCGAAGGCGTTTTCTCGATAACGCGATCTGTCAGACCAACCGGAGGTATCTTGATGCCCTTCTCAGCTACCGGAGAATCCTGCAACAGCGTAATGCACTTCTGTTCCGGATAAGAGAACATCGGTCGGGTATGGAGATGCTCGACATTCTCACCGAACAGCTGGCAGAGCATGCAGTCTGCATCGTCCGATCGAGAATGCAGTTCATAAGGGAGATTATGCCGGTAGCCGAAGCACATCTCGTAGCGGTTTCAGCCGGAGAAACGCCACGAATTGCCTATCGCTGTTCATTTCTTCCGCATGACTGCACCGAATCGTCCGATCAGCTTTCCAGGCTCTTTGAGGAGAGGATACGGGAAAAACGGCAGGAAGAGATCGCAAGGGCGCAGACGGCAATCGGACCGCACAGGGATGACCTGTTGTTTTTTCTTAATGAAAAAGAGGTTAAGAGATACGCATCGCAGGGTCAGAAAAGAAGTTTTCTCATTACCCTTAAACTTGCTCTCTATCGATATTTTCTTGAAAAACTCGATGAACAGCCTATCTGTCTTTTCGACGATCTGTTCAGTGAACTCGATCGCGAAAGGGTGGACAGCCTTCTCCTGCTGCTTTCCGGTTTCGGCCAAACCATCATTACGACGACGGAAAAAAGGAATACGCCGGGTGTTTCGGCACTCAATATTTGTGAAATAGCATGACAGGCGGTTTCAAAAAGACAAGAAAGGCTCCCAGACGGATTTCACTGATTGTCGAGGAGGTTTTCAGCGGGCTCGGCATGGATGATGCGCGCGAGCAATACCGGGCGCTCCATCTCTGGAGGGAGATCGTCGGTGAAACCATAGCGGCCGAGACGGTAGTAGAAAGGCTCTCGGATGGACAGCTTTTCATACGGGTGAAAAATTCGGTGTGGAGAATGGAGCTGAACTTCCGCAAGAAGGAACTTGCCGGAAAAATCAACAGTTTCCTTGGCAAGGAAGCGGTAAGGGAGATTGTTTTCAGATAAAAAGGGGCCGCACCCCGATAGTGTGCGGCTCCTGAAAGAATGTTACAGATTGCAGCTCAGCTGGTACATGTCGATCATTTTTTCAGCGAATGACCGGCCGAAAGCGATACACTCCTCGAATTCGGGTTCATGAGGCTGGAACTTGATTCTGACATTTTTTTCGAAAACATTGAGCTTGAGCAGCGAAAAGTTCGTTTCAATCATTTTAACGCCCTCACCGCTCCAGCCGTAGGACCCGAATGCGGCAGCGAGCTTCCCCTTGTCGCGAATGGGATTGACGGCGGCAAACAGCTGATAGATCTGCGTGAGGATATTCTGGTTGATGGTTGGAGATCCGACAATGATACCCGAGCAGTGGGCGATTTTATCCTCCAGCTTTGAAAAATGAATGTTTTCCACGTCGCAGATGTCAATGGTGAAGTCACACGACTGCTGCAGCCCTTCGGCTATTTTTCGGGCCAGGATAGTAGTGTTTTCATAAGCCGATACATAGGCGATGAGAATGTTCTTCTCGTTGGGAAGTGCGATGGCGTTCGTGGCGTAGCGGTGTGAAAGATCGACATATTTTTTCCAGTTCGAACGAAGGATCGGTCCATGTCCAGGGCAGATAACCTTTATGTCGAGAGGCTTGATCTTTTCGATGGCCTGAAGCATGTACTTGCTGAACGGCCTGAGAATGGCATCGAAATAGTAGGTGAAGGCATCGTCGAAATCGCCGACAAGGTCATCATACATCGCTTCGTGAGAAAAATGGGATCCGAAGGAGTCGCAGGTGAAGAGCACCCGGTCCTCTTCCAGCCAGGTGTAGATGGTATCTGGCCAGTGAAGGTTCGGTGCGCCTATGAAATGCAGTGTCTTGTTGCCCAGGTCCAGCGTATCGCCGTTTTTGATGACGAGATGCCGGAAATCGTGACCCGTCTGGTCCCGAAGAAATTTTATGGCATTGCCGCTGCCTACGACGGTTGCATTGGGAGCGACGCTCAACAGATTGGATACATTGCCCGAATGGTCGGGCTCGGTGTGGTCGACAATGATGTACTCGATTTCGGAAGGGTCTGTAACTTGTTTTATTTTATCAAGATAAGTCGGCCAGAACTTTACTTTTGAAGTTTCTACAACGGTTTTCCTGTCGGCGTTGATGAAGTATGAATTGTAGGTGGTTCCATACTTTGTCTCCATGACGATATCGAAGGTTATGAGGCCTGGATCAAGTACGCCTATCCAGGTAACGTCATCGGTAACGGGCAGTATTTTTTGGTCAGTCATAGTGGAAGATGAAAAGATGTTAAAAGGTAACGTTAAAAGCTATAATGAAATACAGAAAACGGATACTCATAGTTCCTGAAGCCCGTAAATGGGGATTTAAAAAGCGGTATCGCTGCTGAACGGGTCGGGTGACGTATTTCTCGTTTCACGTATCAGTTCGATTCCTTCGGGAGAAAAGGCGAAAAGGGTATCCGCCGAGAAAATCGTGCTGAAATCCTGCGGTTTGAAAAAGGGAAGGAATTTCTGGCAGTGCTCGTCGAGCCTTTTCAGGTAAAAAGCGGTGTTTTCATCGGGTTTACGAGGGTCCCAGTCAGAAGCAAGTCGGCCTTTATCGAAAAATGAGGATGCATTTCCCGAGCCTGATATATAATAGGTTATACGGTCTCCTTTCGAAAATTCCCCACCGGATTTAATGACCAGTTCGTAGGTAACCGATCTGGAGCGTCTGCCTGAACGTACATCCTCAAGATACTGTTCCGGAGAGGATTTCAGGGTTTCTGTCCTTGAAAAATCCCCAATGTCGAGCTGATGGTCAAGAATCTTCTGGCGGTACTCCATGAAGAGATCGTGGAGTCCGGCAATATCCTCTGACAGCAGCGTTTCAAACCCTTTCCTGACGAAATCACGGCCGAATTTCTCTCCGCTCCTGCTTGACAGTGAAGAGCCTTTGAGGGTCATGACATTGTCGTAACCCATGAGGGCATAGTTTTTTTTCAGGTAGGAGATCATTTTCCTGAACCTGCCGTCAAAGCCGATATTGATGCCTTCCGGCATCCTGGAGGATACTTCGCTCACCAGACGCCGCTCCTCTTCTTCATTCGTTATGTCCGGAGGTGGGATAAAAAGAATTCCGTCGGTATCGACTTCAATGACACGGCATCCCCGAGCTTCGAATTCGGCAATCATCTTTCTGGCAATACTCTGTCCTGTCGATGTTACCCTGTCCGCTTCTGCGAAATCATTGAAAATTCCTCCCTGGAAACCCAGATAGCCGTACATGGCGTTGATGAGGATCTTGAACGATCCCTGCATGGCGTCGAAGTTTCCGGCCAGAGCATTGTTTTTTTTCTCCCTGTTCTCCCTGCTGAGGTCTTTTGCCCTGAAACGGAGATCTCTCAGATCGCGCAGTACGCCGGGAAAAACCTTCAGGGTATCGCTTCCCGGACAGATATCGTAAGAGAGCATGATGGATGGATAGAGAGACTCCACATCCGCATAGACAATGGGTCCGAGTACGCCTTTCAGAAAAACCTCCGTATAGCCTCCCGTAAACTGCTGTCCGGAAGATGGTTTGGGAAGTGAATGCTTCCGGTTGAGGTACTCGCGTACGAACAGTGCTTCTATTTTGGCTGCAGGTCCAAGACGCGAGGTCATGGCATAGGTATAGGGAAGCATCTGCGCGGTGTAGAAGTTGCTGCCGGAGAGCATCTCCGACAATGCTCCGGTTTCGATGACATCGTCAAGCGCATAGGCCAGCAGCTTTTCATGGTCGTTATCCCATGTCGATGCGATATCCTTGTAGTCAATATAGGTACGTTCAGGAGCCGCAAAACCGAAATGTCTGGCGACAGCCTTCAGCCCGTAGCTCTGGAGCGAGCGCTTTGACGTGTCGTAGCTCTGGATAAGGAACAGTGTATCGACGACATGGCGTCCGGGGATGTCGAAGAACGGAAAATCAATGGTTCGTTCCGCGAAGCGGATGCTCGAAGGATATGTTTTAGGCTGCAGCCCGTCCCGGCCTATCGAAAATGCGAGGCCGTGCCGTTCGCAGCGGCGCTGCAGATAGGGCAGATCGAAGCTGAATATGTTATGGCCTTCAATAACATCAGGATCTTTAAGGGTTATCGTTCTGATCGTTCGATCGAGCAGTTCCTTTTCCGAACTGTTTTTTGAGTGCAGCACCTCTTTCCATCCTCGATTGTCGGAAAGCGAAACAATGATTATTTCATCCGAAAATCGGTCGTTCTCCTCACCGCCGCGTTTTTCAGGCCTGTAATACGTTTCAATATCGAGCTGAAGACGATGAAGGTTTTCAAACAGCATTCCCTTGAAAAGGGTTTTTCCGGTTTGCAGAAAATACTGGGTAACGGCGTCGCCTTTACTGTAGGTAAGGGAGCTTCCTTCCTCCGCAGGGCTTTCGGCGCTTCCGGAAAGAAGCGAGAGCTTTTTTGAATTGATGAAATCAAGAGCCGCCCTGAAGGTTTTCCAGCTTCCGAAAATTGCGAGATACTGATAGAAATTGTCGCCCTGCAGATTGACCAGCCAGAATTTCCTCTTGTCCTCCGGAATGAATCCGTCAAGCACGGCGCTTTCGGAAAGAAAAAAGAATGGATAAAAAGGGTCGTCGCGATAAAGAACGGTATTCCCATTACGGAAAAATATTCTGATATGCGTATCGGAAAGCTGATAGGCTCCGACTATGCACTCCTCCTTGTCTTTACCGAAAAGAAGATTGTTGTCGAGAATGTCATGAATGAAATTGTCCATGAACATGCCGGGTGAAAATGAATGAAGCATCCCGATGTTTCACGTGAAACATCGGGAGATGATTACCGTCCAATTTTAATCATAAGAACGGAGATATCCGAAGGGGAAACACCGAGAATTCTCGATGCCTGCCCTATGGATTCGGGTCGGTGTTTCATGAGTTTTTCCCTTCCCTCATTTGAAAGTCCCATCACGTCCGCATACGGGAACGTCTGCGGGATTTGCAGCGATTCAAGACGGGCGATTTTTTCTGACATGAGCAGATCGCGTTTCAGGTACCCTTCGTACTTGATATCGATTTCAACCTGTTCCAGCACAAGCGGATCCGAAGTCAGTGCGTGCACCTGTTCCCTGAAGGCGGGCGAGCTTTCAAAAAGCATCTGAAAACAGACGCCATGTCTTTTCAGGATGTTCGCGGCGGAAAGCGATGCCGGAATGTCCTGAAGCCCCTGTTCAGCGAGAAGAGGATTGATCATTTCCGGCCTGAATCTGAAGTTTTCAGCAAGGGTCCTGACCTGCCGGATCGCTTCGGTTTTCAAGACGCAGGCCGCCATTGAAGCTGCTGAAACAAGCCCTGAGGAGAATCCGTAGCCGCAGAGGCGGATATCGGCATTGTCGTGACGAAGAAGAAGCCGGTGCTCTGCGGAAGAGGTGAACATACGGTAGGGTTCATCGGTGTCCTTGGTGATGAGGTCATCGATGAGCACTCCGATATAGGCATCGGAACGTTTCAGAATGAGGGGTTCCCGTTCCCTGATTTTGAGCGATGCATTGATTCCTGCAATGATTCCCTGCGCGGCAGCCTCTTCATAGCCGGAAGTTCCGTTGATCTGACCTGCGAAATAGAGGTTTTCGATGATTTTCGTTTCCAGCGTGTTTCCGATCTGATAGGGGAAGAAGTAGTCATATTCAATCGCATATCCAGGACGGATCATTTTCACCTGTTCAAGGCCCGGAATCGATTTCAGCCCTTTCATCTGTATGTCTTCGGGAAGCGAAGTCGAAAATCCGTTCACGTACATCTCGTTGGTGTCGAACCCCTCCGGTTCAAGAAAAATGTGGTGACTCTCCTTATGGGAAAAGCGGTTGATCTTGTCTTCGATCGAGGGGCAGTAGCGGGGGCCGGTTCCCTGAACCTTTCCGGTAAAGAGTGGCGAGCGGTCAAAGCCCGTTCTCAGAATGTCATGCGTTTCCGATGTCGTTCTGGTCAGAAAACAGCTCAGCTGGGCTATCGAGCCAAGAGAGCGCGTAGAAAAAGAAAACGGAACAGGATCGTCATCGCCCTTTTGCTCCTCAACCAGGGAATAATCGACACTTCTTTTGTCGATACGCGGCGGGGTGCCTGTTTTCAGTCGTCCGTATCTGAAGCCGTGTGCTGCAAGATTTTCTGTCAAACCGGTAACCGGAGGCTCCGCAATCGTTCTGCCTCCCGGAAAATGGTTGAGGCCGATATGGATCAGCCCGTTCAGGAATGTTCCGCAGGTCAGAATGACTGCTTTTGCCGGTATCAGGGTTCCGGTTGACAGGCGAACGCCTGCAGCTTTTTTCGATTGGACATGGATTTCTGTAACCGTATCCTGCAGCAGATCGATATGCTCCTCTTTTTCGATGACCCGTCTCATGTACATCGAGTAGCGTGTCCGGTCAGCCTGTGCTCTTGGTGAATGCATCGCCGGGCCCTTGCTCAGGTTGAGCATCCGGAACTGAACGCCCGTGGCATCGATAGCCTTCGCCATCTCTCCCCCCAGCGCATCGATCTCGCGTGTTATCTGCCCTTTTGCAACGCCTCCGATAGCCGGATTGCAGGACATTCTGGCAAGCGCCGTAAGGTCTGAGCTGATCAGCAGGCAGGACATGCCGGATCTTGCTGCAGCCAGGGCGGCCTCGCATCCGGCATGTCCTCCGCCGGCAACGATAATATCATACATGAACAATACAATTATGTTTCACGTGGAACATTACGATTCGTTTAATGGTGTAGAGAGTAATTAGAACGTATTATCGGCAGGAGTACTGATTTTTCTCTCTCTCCGTCTCCCTCAGGCATCCGCCAGCGGCAGGAGGGTTGCATTGCTTGCCTATAAGAGCAAATGTATTAAAAAAAAGCTCAACAGGTATTTCCCGGAGCGGGTGTTCAGGGCATTCGGTGAAGGTATCAGACCGGATTCAGGCAGAATAGCGATTGTCAGCCGTTTGTCTCTGCCGGCCTTCTCTTTCATGTGAAAAGAAAGTGCATGGGCGGTAACTGTGAGATGAAAAAATATTTGCATCGGGCTCTGTTTTTTTATATAATTATATAGTTATATAAAAAAACGTTTTCCGCAGCTGAGCAGGCTGATGCGACCCGCTCGTTCATTCCGGCACCAATTATGAAGAGACGAACCTTTCTGGAGCGCAGTTCCGTTGCTGCCGCGCTTGTTCTGTTGCGGCCTTCCTCGCTTATGGCGGCATGGAACGAAAAACATTTTCAGCAGGTTTCCATCGATAAAGCGTTCCTTGACGTTCTCGGTACGAAAGACCTTGTCAAATCCGGCAGCATCACCATTGCGGCCCCTCCGGTTGCGTCCGACAGCTCTGCGGTTCCGGTTGAAATCATCTCCGGAATCAGGGGCGATCAGCTCTATCTCTTCGTGGAAAGGAACGTTACGCCACTTGTCCTCAGCTGTGCCCTTCATGGCGGCGCTATCCCATTTCTTGCTCTTACGGTCAAGATGAGGGAGAGTTCGCTGCTTTACGCCGTTATCAGGGAAGGCGGGAAATACCATATGGCCTCGGTGCATGTCGATGTAGCGGTTCAGGCCTGCTGAAATCACGTCCACAACATATGTCAACGTGTTTATGAGAATACTCGCGAAAGAGGACGGGGGGATTGTCTCGCTCAAAGTCATCATTCCGCATCCGAACGAATCGGGTACGAGAAAGGACGAGTCGGGAAACGTTGTTCCTGCCTATTACATCAGGGAAGGCTCTGTTTTGCTGAACGGTCTGCCGCTTATCGAGCTGCAGCTTGGCCCTTCGGTTTCCAGGGACCCTTTTCTGCAGTTCAGGTTTGCCGGTAAAAAAGGAGACCGGCTCAATTTGCGGTTCATCGACAGCAGGAAGCAGGAATATGCCGCCGAAGCTGCGGTTGTCTGATTCTCCGGCTGGATGACGTCAGGGTTACAAAGGTGTTATGTGCGCTTCTCTTTCTTAACAATCAACCAGGAGAAACATATTATGCAGGTTACTATCAGATCGTTGCTGACGACCTGTTTCGTCTTTTCAGCTCTGCTTGGTGCCGGGGCTGAAGCTACAGCGGCAACAACGCCGGCTCAGAAAGAGGTCGAATCGAACCCCCGGGGGCAGATTCTTTCTCTTTCCTGCTCTTCCTGTCACGGTACTGACGGAAAAAGCGCGGGAGTCATCCCCTCGTTTTACGGGAAGTCGCCCGAGTACCTTGAGACCGCATTGAAGGATTTCAAGACAGGCAAGCGGTATTCAACCGTTATGGGCAGGCATGCCAAAGGGTATACCGACGAAGAGATCCATTTGATTGCGCAGTATTTCGGAACGGTCTGGCAGAACAACAAATAAGGGGGAGATGCAAATATGAGCCATAAAATTTCACGCAGGGATTTCAACAAGCTCCTGGTAACGGGAGTCGCCGGTTCCGCCCTCGGTATTTTCGGTACCATAAAGCCGGCATTTGCCGCACAGAAAAGGGTCGTCATTATCGGTGGCGGTTTTGGCGGTGCTTCGGCTGCCAAATACCTCAGGAAACTGGACCCTTCGATTGCCGTTACGCTTGTCGAGCCGAAAGCGACCTTCTATACCTGCCCGTTCAGCAACTGGGTGCTGGGAGGTCTGAGAACCATGGCCGATATCGGACAGACCTACACTGCCCTGAAAAGCAGGCACGGCGTCAATGTTCTGGTCGATTCCGCTACAGGTATCGATGCCGCCAAAGCTACGGTAACCCTGAAAAGTGGCAAGGTGCTTCATTACGACCGCCTCATCGTTTCACCCGGCATCGACTTCAAATGGAGTGCCATCGAAGGTTATAGCGAGGCTCTTTCGCGCACGAAAATGCCGCATGCCTATGAGGCCGGTTCCCAGACCATTCTCCTGCACAAACAGCTGCTTGCAATGAAAAACGGCGGCAGGGTCATTATCTGTCCTCCGGGCAACCCGTTCAGATGTCCTCCGGGACCCTACGAGAGGGCAAGCCTCATTGCTCATTACCTGAAAGCGAAGAAGCCGAAATCGAAAATTCTCATTCTCGATGCCAAAGAAAAGTTCTCCAAGCAGGGGCTTTTCAAGAAAGGATGGGATACGCTGTATCCCGGCATGATCGAATGGCGTTCAGGCCCGACCGGCGGAAAGGTTACGAAAGTTGACGCTGCTTCCATGAGCGTAACAACCGATTTCGGAGTGGAAAAGGGTGATGTCATCAATGTCATTCCTCCCCAGCAGGCAGGAAAGATCGCCTTCAAAGCCGGTCTGACCGATGCCTCCGGATGGTGTCCGGTCAATCCAAGCACCTTTGAATCGACGATTCATCCCGGTATTCATGTTATTGGCGACGCCTGTATCGCCGGCGCCATGCCGAAATCGGGTTTTGCCGCCAGCAGTCAGGGCAAGGTTGCTGCCGCTTCGATCATCAGGCTGTTCCAGGGCAAGGAGCCTGCACCGCCCTCTCTGGTCAATACCTGCTACAGTCTGATCGGAACCGATTACGGGATTTCCGTTGCCGGAGTTTACAGTCTCAGCCCTGCCGGCATTATCGAGGTTCCCGGATCCGGAGGACTTACACCGATGGATGCCGATGCCGATCATCTCCGCGAGGAGGCGATGTTCGCCGAAGGCTGGTACAGGAACATTGCTCAGGACATCTGGGGATAAACGCCCGCACTCGATTTGCAAAGCCCGGTTTCAGCCGGGCTTTTTTTATGGGAATGCCCCGGAGGATGCACGCGCAATCAGCCGGGACCGGGGTTGATTGTTAATCACTACCCCGTTTTATATATTGGCTGAATTATTTCCATCGCGTGAAAAGCTTTATTACATAATGAAAAATAAACCATTCAACCTTTTTCTGATCGTTCTGGTAACAGCGGTATCTCTCTGGTCACTCTGGCCGACCTGGCGTGATTACTCGTTATCGCAACAGATGGACCGTTTCGCTTCGGCTGAAGACAGCCTGAAATTCAGCATCAGCCATCGTGACGAGATTGAAAATGCCCGCAGAAAAAGCCTTAAGCTCGGCCTCGATCTGAAAGGCGGGATGCATCTTGTCATGGAAGTCGACCAGGTAGATCTGTTCGAGCAGAAAGCATGGAACAAGGATGCCCGTTTCCACGCGATTATGGCGAAAGTAAGGCAGAAAGCCGCGACAAGCGACGCCGGAGTAATCGACCTGCTTGCCGCGGAGTTCAGGAAAGAGAATATCCGCCTGAGCCGTTATTTTTACGATATCCGCAACTCGGACAGGGAGATAACCGGCAAGCTCCAGAAGGAGTCGGAGGATGCGCTCACCAGGGCCAGGGAGATTATCCGTAACCGCATCGATCAGTACGGCGTTGCCGAGCCGGTGATAACCACCCAGGGAACCCGCCGCATCATCATCGAGCTTGCCGGGGTATCCGATGAAAACCGGGTGAGAAATCTCCTCAAGGGAACTGCAAAGCTGGAATTCAAGCTGCTGCGGGAGCCTGAAGTGCTGCTCAGGGTGCTTGACAAGCTGAACACGTCACTTGCATCGCAGGGCTCCGTTGCTTCGCCGGCTGCCGTTCCCGATACGTCGGGCAGGGCCGTTCCTGCAGCCGGAACGCTTCTGACGGCACCGCCCAGAACTGCTGCAGCCGCCCGGCCGCTCAATGATGTGCTCACCGTACTGCAGAACGGAAATGTTTATGTCTCCGAGGAGTCGAGGGAGTTCGTATCACGGCTGTTCCAGCGCGACGACATCAAGGCGCTGGTTCCGCAGGACAGCGAACTGCTTCTTGCCGCGAAACCCGATCAGCTGCCGGATGGACGGAACTACTATTCAGTTTTTCTTGTCAGGAAAACCGCTGAGCTGACAGGAGGCGTCATCACCGAAGCCAAGGCTTCGTTCAGCGCTGAAGGAGCCCAGCCCGAAGTGCTCATGGAGATGAATTCAGAGGGTACGGCCAAGTGGGCCCGTATAACCGGGGCCAATATCGGCAAGCGGGTCGCCATTGTGCTGGACGGAGCGGTTTACAGTGCGCCGGTGGTTCAGTCCAAAATTCCGAACGGGAACTCCGTCATCAACGGGATCGGGAGCGTCGATGAGGCAAAAGATCTTGAGATCGTCCTGAAGGCCGGAGCACTGCCTGCACCGGTGAGGATCATGGAAGAGCGAACCGTGGGGCCGTCGCTGGGAGCCGATTACATCAGGGCAGGCATGCTTTCGATGATGTGGGGCTTCATAGCGGTATCGGTGTTCATGCTGCTCTACTACCGTACCGCAGGTATCGCGGCTGATATGGCTCTTGTCCTGAACATTCTTGTCGTACTTTCCGTGCTTGCCGGATTCAGCGCCTCGCTCTCGCTGCCGGGTATCGCCGGTATCGTGCTGACCATGGGCATGGCCGTTGACGCAAATGTGCTGATCAACGAGCGTATACGGGAGGAACTCGCCGAAGGGAAGTCGATCGTTTCGGCTGTGGCTGCAGGTTACGACAAGGCGTTCTCCTCCATTCTCGATTCGCACGTCACCACCCTCGCTTCGGCATATCTGCTCTACACCTTCGGTATCGGCCCTATCCAGGGGTTTGCCGTTACCCTTATGATCGGTACTGCGGCAAGCCTCTTTACCGCGGTGGTGGTAACAAAGGAGATTTTCACGTTCATGATTTCGAAAAACATACTTACAGACAAGAGCTTCGGTTAATCATTCAATGAGACACAAGCCATGAGGATTTTTCATAAGACCAGTTTTGATTTTATCAAATACCGCAAGATCGCATACGCTATTTCCATTATTCTTCTGCTTTCAGGCATGGTTTCCCTCGCATTCAGGGGGCTGAACTACGGCATCGATTTCAGGGGGGGGTCAGAGGTGGTGATTCGCTTCGAGAAGAACGTGGATGTCGGAAGCGTGCGCGCCGCACTCAAGGATGCCGGGGTTTCCGGAACGCTGAAACAGTACGGTATCGACCGCTCGTTTCTGCTCAGTACGGTGTTCAGCGGCCAGACCAATGAACTGAAATCACTGGTTTCCAATGCTTTCAAAAACCGGTTTCCGGAAAACAGCAACGAAATCGTGCGTATCGATTCTGTAGGTCCGAGCATCGCCTCCGACCTGAAATGGTCCGCGCTCAAGGCATTGCTCGGAGCTCTGGCCGCCATTCTGCTCTATGTCGGCGTCCGTTATGAGCTGAAATTCGCAGCTGCCGGAGTTGTCGCTATTTTTCACGACGTGCTTACGGTGCTTGGTATGTTCAGCATTCTCGGAGGGCTTTTCGCATTCATGCCCCTGGAAATAGACCAGAGCGTCATTGCGGCATTTCTTACCGTTGCCGGGTATTCCATTACCGATACCGTGGTGGTGTACGACCGCATCAGGGAGCGGATACGGGGGAAGAAGCCGTCGGAATACGAAGCCATTTTCAATGAAAGCATGAACCAGACGCTCAGCCGGACCATCATTACCGGAGGAACGACACTGCTCAGTGTGCTGATTCTCTTCATTTTCGCCGGTCCGGCAATCAGGGGTTTCGCTTTTGCCGTTTTCTCAGGCATCCTTATCGGAACCTACTCATCCATTTTTGTTGCCGCACCGCTGGTCTATGACTGGCTGCGGATGACAAAGTCGTCGGTAAAGCTCAGGGGCGGCAGTGCGGCATAGGATGCGGGAGAGTGTAACAAAACAATATCAAGCAAGGAGTTATGAGCATGAAGAGCATGAAAAAAGTCAGGACGGCGGTCTATGCACTCTGTCTGCTGTTTCTGACGGGCAATGCCGGGAGCGCCGAGGCGCAGACCGTTGACAGGATAGTAGCCGTGGTCGGAAACGAGGTCATACTCCGTTCGGAACTCGATGAGCGGGTGATGATGACCAGATTCCAGTATCCCGAACTGAAAGCCGATAAAAACCTTCCGGAGAAGGTTCTGAACTCGCTGATCGACCAGAAGGTCATTCTCGCCAAGGCGAAGATCGACAGTACCGATATCGATGAGGCCTCGCTTGACGGACTTGTGGCCGAGAGGATGAAGGTGCTTGCCTCCCGATTCTCTTCCAGAGAGGAGATGGAATCACGTTTCGGCAAGAGCGCGCTGCTGATCCGTCAGGAACTGCGTCAGGAGGTGAAAAACCAGCAGCTTGTCGAAACCCTGCGCAGAAAGAAGATGGCAGGCGTCTCCGTCAGCAATGAAGAGACCCTGGCATTCTACCAGGCAAATAAAAGCAGGCTCCCGGTTATCCCCGAAGGTGTTTCGGTGTCGCAGATTCTCAGGTATCCCGGTGTTACGGCTGAAAACCGTGCGGCCGCACGGGCCATGATCGAGAAAGTGCAGGCGGAACTCAAGGGCGGCGCCGATTTCGGTGAGCTTGCGAAAAAATATTCACAGGACCAGGGTTCAGCCCCGACCGGAGGGGATCTCGGCTATGTACAGAAAGGCGAACTGATCCAGAGTTTTGAGGACGCGGCTTTCGCGCTCAAGGAAGGCAGGATTTCCGATATCGTTGAAACCCGTTACGGCTTCCATATCATCCAGCTGCTCAACAAGGAGAGCAATACCCTTCATGTGCGCCATATACTTATCGGTTTCGACCGCTCGAAGCACGATGACGAGGGCGCTATGGCGACACTTCGCACCATAAAGGCCGACGTCCTTGCAGGCAAGGCGTCCTTCGCCGATATGGCCCTTAAATATTCCGAGGATCCGGTTTCCGCAAAAACCGGCGGCGCCGTGCTCTCCTCCTCCTCCTCGAAGAGCGTTTTTCCGCTTTCTTCGCTTCGTTCGCCGCTCAAAGAGGTTGTCGGCAAGCTTAAAAGGAACGGTGATATCAGCGATCCGTTGAAAATCGATTCTCCCCAGGGTGGATCGTTCTATGCGATATTCCGGCTGAACGAAAAAATCACCGCCCATCAGCTCGATGCCCGGCAGGATTATGCCCTGCTTGAAGAGCTTGCTCTCGACAACAAGAGGCAGCGGGTTTACGAAGCGTGGCTGCAGCAGCTCCGCAAAGAGGTGACGGTGCGGAAATCAGACATCTAGACGCCGGACATACCGGGCGTTTTTTTCGATGAAATCCCTTCGGGGTTCAACCTTGTCTCCCATAAGCGTGGAAAATACCAGATCGGCTTCCATGGCGTTTTCCACGCTTACCTGCAGAAGAGACCGGTGTGCAGGATCCATGGTGGTGCTCCACAACTGTTCGGGGTTCATTTCGCCGAGACCCTTGTAGCGCTGGATGTGCACCGTCGCCTTGCCTTTCTGCATTTTCTTCATCGACTCGATAATGGTGTTTCGTTCATCATCGTCCCATGCGTACTGCTGGTCCTTGCCTGATTTGACCAGATAGAGCGGAGGCTGTGCGATGAAAACCTTTCCCGCTTCGATGAGGGAGCGCATGTACCTGAAGAAAAATGTCAGCAGCAGGGTTCTGATATGCGCACCATCGACGTCGGCATCGGTCATGATGATGATTTTTCCGTAGCGGAGCTTTTCGGGAGAGAACTCCTCTTCGCCGAAGCTGGTGCCGAGAGCCAGAATAATGGTCTTGATCTCCTCGTTTTCCAGCATCTTGTGCAGTCGGGCTTTCTCGACATTGAGGATTTTGCCCTTTAGAGGAAGGATTGCCTGGAAACTGCGGTCCCTGCCCTGTTTGGCGCTGCCGCCCGCCGAATCACCCTCAACGATGTACAGTTCGCAATGCTCCGGATCGTTGATCGAGCAGTCTGCCAGTTTTCCCGGCAGGCCTGAGCTTTCAAGCACCGATTTCCGGCGGGTCAGTTCCTTGGCCTTTCTTGCCGCTTCCCGCGACATGGCCGCACCTTTTACCTTTTCGATAATCAGTTTGAGCACATTGGGGTTGCTTTCGATAAACTCGGCAAGCTGCTCGTTGACGATACTCTCGACGATGCTCTGCGTTTCGGAGTTTCCGAGTTTCGTCTTGGTCTGCCCTTCAAATTGCGGCTCGGCGACCTTGACGGAAATCACAGCCGTGAGGCCCTCCTTGAAATCGTCTCCGGTCAGGGTTATTTTCAGGTTTTTCAGCAGATCGTTTTTCTGGGCATAGGCATTCAGTGTACGGGTGAGCGCCTTGCGGAAGCCGGTTACGTGCGTTCCGCCCTCATGGGTATTGATATTGTTCACGTAGCTGAAAACGTTCTCCTGATAGGAGTCGTTGTACTGCAGGGCCAGCTCGACAATGGTGGAGTCGCGTTCGCCGTAGATATAGACCGGCTCCTTGAGCAGCTTGATGCGGCTCTGGTCGGTAAACTGGACAAACTCCTTGAGTCCGCCTTCATAATGGAATATCTCATCGTTGCCCTCGCTGTCCTGGACGGTAATGCAGAGCGTTTTGTTCAGGAACGCCAGTTCGCGCATGCGGTCGATAATGATATCCTTGCGGAACTCGGTCGCCTTGAAAATCAGATGATCGGGTTTGAAGGTGGTTTTCGTGCCGCGCTGGTCGGAAGGGCCGATATCCCTTACGTCACCCTGGGGCACTCCGCGTTCATAGCGCTGGAAATAAGCCCGTCCATCGCGGTACACCTCTACCTCGCACCACTCCGAAAGTGCGTTCACAACCGATGCGCCGACACCGTGCAGACCTCCCGATACCTTATAGGCGCCCTTGTCGAACTTGCCGCCGGCCCCGATGAGGGTCATCACCAGCTCGAGAGCCGATTTCTTTTTTTCGGGGTGTATGTCCACGGGAATGCCTCTTCCCCTGTCGATGACGGTAACCGAGCCGTCCGGGTTCAATGCTACAAAGATATAGTCGTTGTAGCCGCCAAGGGTTTCATCGATGGAGTTGTCGACAATCTCGTAAACAAGATGATGGAGTCCTCTGCTGTGGACATCGCCGATATACATTGCAGGCCGCAGGCGCACATGCTCAATGCCGTCGAGGACCTGGATATTGGTTGCTGCGTAGGAAGATGGGGTCTGGGTACCGGTTTCAGGCATAATCTCTCGTAAAGTGACTGAGTGAAGAAAATAAACCACAAGATAACAAAATTAGCGGATTAGCGCTATCGGTGCATGCTCAGGGACTTACCGGATTTCATCCCAGAATGCGTCCGTGAAGTGCTCGATGGTGAACGACGCGATTCGGTCGCCGGACATGCTGTCGGCAAGAATTGCAATCACGTCGAACCTGCAGTCGGGTTCACGGTTTTCAAGGGTGAGCAGGTAGGCTCTGGCCGCCTTGATGATCTCCTTCTGTTTCTGCGGGGTGACCGATTCCACCGGGTGCCCCTTTTCGAGGGAGCCTCTGGTTTTCACCTCGATAAAACAGAGCGTGCGGCCGTCGAGGGCTATAAGGTCGATCTCGTTGCGGCGATACCGGAAATTCCGGACGACAACCCGGTATCCTTTTGATGCGAGATACTCCGCTGCAAGCTGTTCCCCCTGCCTGCCAAGCGAATGCGGGTCGTGATCCATGCGCTCTCTCCTCTACTTTTCTCCGAGCTGTTTGAGCCGGAAGCTGTTCCGGTGAATGGGGCATCTGCCGTATCGGGCAATCGCCCGGATGTGCTCCCCGGTCGGGTAACCGAAATGACGCTCGAAACCGTATCGGGGATACGTTCCGGCATAAGCCTTCATGACGGAGTCCCTTGATGTTTTGGCAAGCACCGAGGCGGCTGCAATCGAGAATACCTTCGAGTCGCCCTTCACGATGGTTTCATAGGGTACGGGCAGGAGCGGTCTGAACCGGTTGCCGTCGACAAGCAGCAGTTCGGGAGGCTCGGGCAGCGCCGCCACGGCGTTGTTCATGGCCAGCATTGTTGCCTGGAAGATGTTCAGGCGGTCGATCGTGTCAGGCTCAACTGCGGCGACCGCCCAGAAGAGTGCGGCTTCCTTTACGGCAGGAGCAAGTTTTTCGCGGAGTTCCGGAGAGAGCTTTTTTGAGTCGTTGATCGCCGCAAGCGGCCCGTTATCAGGACTGAACCAGCGGGGAAAGACCACGGCTGCAGCCACAACCGGTCCGGCAAGCGGCCCTCTTCCTGCCTCATCGATACCACAGACGAGTGACGTGTCTTGCCAGATCGGATATTCGTAATCGGTGTTCATGTTCTTCTTTTTTCCAGGGGGGCCTGCGTCATTATCCCGTAATATAGCCGAATCTCCGGTAATAAAGCGGGAGGCGGCTTCCTTTCCGTCCGGCCGCAGGGCATGTTGCTGTTTCCTGTTATAATTTCTTATCTTGACCGTTGGCCTGCAAGCCGGTTATCCTGCCTGTGCGGCTTTCGGTTCGCATGCCTGAAGCCGCAGCCGACAGTGACCGGCCCTTCCGTTTCCGTACTCCGGATTGCATCAATCGCCTTTTGTTTCGATAGAGAACGGAACGCGCCATCCGGAACCTTTGTCCTTACCGGGCGAGTTGTGACAGGGGGGGTTCCGTCAGGCAACGAACATCGATGCAGCCTTCGGTTTCCGGGGCTGCAATGGAATGGGAACAATTATAAAAGGGGGTTTCCCCGGTTACTACCATTATAAAAGAGTTTTCAGATGAAGAAGAGTATGAACAAACAGCTCCTCATGAACAAGATCGGCGATGAGATACAGGTTGCGCTTGTCGAAGAGGGCCGCCTTGCAGAGTTGACGATCGAGCGTCCCGAAAGTCGCCGGAGTATCGGCGATATCTATCTCGGACGGGTGCACAAGGTTGTTGAAGGCCTGAAGGCCGCATTTGTCGATATCGGCCAGAAATCCGACGGGTTTCTGCATTTTTCCGATGTAGGCACCACCAGCGAGGATTACCGCGCGCTCATTGAAGATGACGACGACGATGAAGCCGGTGTGGGAGAGGACGGTGAAGGCGAAGGTGGCGAAATGCCCGAAATCGCCGACGCTCCGGAACCCTCCGTGGTATCGGCGCCGGTAAGGCCACAGCAGCGTAATGGCGGGCGGAAGGTGCAGGCAACCGAAGAGGAAAAGGCTGAAAAACGGCAGTCCTATACCCAGATGATAGCAGGCAAGCTCAAGCCAAACGACTCGATTCTTGTTCAGGTTATCAAGGAGCCGATCAGCAGCAAGGGCTCCCGTCTTACCTCCGATATCACCATAGCCGGACGCTTTATGGTGCTTCTGCCGTTCGGCGGAGGCCAGGTTGCCGTTTCTCGCCGGGTTGTGGTCCGCAAGGAGCGGGCCCGCCTGAAAAAGCTTGTGCGCTCGATGCTTCCCGAAGGTTTCGGCGCCATCATCCGCACCGTGGCCGAGCATCAGGAGGAGTCGCTTCTCAAGCAGGATCTGGAGAAGCTGCTCGCCAAATGGGTGCAGATCGAGGAGAAACTCAAGGATGCCGCTCCGCCGCAGCTGATTTTCAAGGAAGATACCATTATCTCCAGCGTACTGCGCGACTCGCTCACCTCCGACGTGACCGAAATCGTTGCCAACTCCCCTGTCATCTACAAGGAGACCCTCAACTATATCCAGTGGGCGGCTCCGGAAATGGAAAAGAATGTCTCCCTCTATCAGGGCAAACTGCCTCTTTTCGAGGGCTACAACATTGCCAAGGATGTCGAATCCATCTTTTCACGCAAAGTCTGGCTGAAATCCGGAGGATACATCATCATCGAGCATACCGAAGCCATGGTTGTGGTCGACGTCAACAGCGGGCGATATGCCGCCAAGCGCGAGCAGGAGGAGAACTCCCTGAAAACCAACCTCGAAGCTGCGCGCGAGATTGTCCGCCAGCTCAGGCTGCGTGACATAGGCGGAATCATCGTGGTCGATTTCATCGACATGCTCGACCCGAAAAACTCCAAAAAAGTTTACGATGCCATGAAGACGGAGCTTCGCAACGACCGGGCGAAATCGAACATCCTTCCGATGTCCGATTTCGGCATCATGCAGATCACCCGGGAGCGCATCCGTCCGAGCCTCATGCAGCGCATGGGCGACCAGTGTCCGGCATGCGGCGGCACAGGGGTCGTGCAGGCGCGTTTCACCACCATCAACCAGGTCGAACGGTGGCTGCGCAAATACGCCCTGCAGCAGTCCATGAAATTCCAGCAGCTCGATCTTTACGTAAGCCCCACTGTTGCCGAACCGCTGAAGAATACCGAGATGAAAACCGAACTGAAATGGTTTCTCCAGCACATGGTTTTTGTCCGGGTCAAACAGGACGAAAGCCTGCGCAGTGACGATTTCCGGTTCTACAGCCGAAAGAACAATAAAGATATTACCGCCGAATACGGCGATCTCTAACTTACCGTACCCGTTGCCATGTCATCATCACACGAATCGTTGAAGAAGGATATTCTCTCACTCTCATCCGCAGGTTCTGCAGAGCTTGCAGCGAACTCCGACGCCCGGCGGATTTTCATGGAATTCAAGCAACTGCTCAATGACGGCGCCGTCAGGGCAGCCGAAAAAACAGACGGAGTATGGGTTGTGAACTCGTGGGTCAAACAGGGGATTCTGATCGGTATGCGTCTCGGCAGGCTGATCGAAGCCACGGTGGCTCCAGACGGCAACCTCGGCGATTTTTCCTTTATCGACAAGGATACCTGGCCTCTGAAAACGATTACCCTCGAGCATAACGTGCGTATTGTCCCCGGCGGTTCGTCCGTTCGTGACGGCGCCTATCTGGCACCCTCGGTCGTGATGATGCCCCCCGCTTACGTCAATGTCGGCGCCTATGTCGATGCCGGCACCATGATCGACTCCCACGCTCTTGTCGGCAGCTGCGCACAGGTCGGCAGAAACGTGCATCTCTCGGCCGGCGTTCAGGTCGGGGGTGTGCTTGAGCCGGTAGGCGCCATGCCGGTCATCATCGAGGATGATGTCATGGTTGGAGGCAACTGCGGCATCTACGAAGGCACCATTGTGCAGGATCGGGCCGTTATCGGTACCGGAGTGATCCTGAACGGATCGACTCCGGTTTACGATCTTGTCAACGGAACCATCCACCGCAAAAGCGCGGAAGGTCCGCTGGTGATCCCCGCGGGAGCGGTCGTTGTGGCGGGATCGAGAAAGATCAGGGGCGAATTCGCAGCGGAACACGGCCTTTCGCTCTACACGCCGGTTATCGTAAAATACCGCGACGAAAGGACCGACAGCGCCACTGCGCTCGAACAGGCGCTGCGTTAGCAGGTATCGGAGGAAGAACAGTTCCGGCATATCCCGTGCCGGGCTGCTCCCGGGAGTCCTTCAGGCGGAAGCGGGGCAGGCAGGCTGTGAGGACTGAAGGAGAAAAGGTCGATCAATAAAGATACCGGTTCATGAAAACTCCATCACTCTGTAAACGGGCCTTCGCCGGACTGGCGACGGTACTCCTTTTCAGCTTTGTTCCGGCAGCTCCCCTTTCGGGGGGTTCCCGGATAGAGCCGGACAGCGAGTTCCGGGAAATAGCCAGAGGAATCGATCTTTTCGGCGACATCTACCGTGAGCTTTCTGCGAACTATGTCGAGCCTCTCGACGTCAGCGCCCTGATGTATGCCGCTATCGACGGCATGCTGGCGGCTCTCGACCCCTACACGGTTTTTCTCGATGAGAGTCAGTCGGAGGAGCTTGGCGAACTTACCAGCGGCCAGTATACCGGCATCGGAATCAGCATGGCCCGGTTCAGCGGTAAAATCTATGTGACCTCGGTGCTCGACGGCTACCCCGCCGGAAAAGCCGGTATCAGGACCGGCGACAGGATAGTGCAGATCAACAGCCGTCCGGTGCGGGGAAAAACCCTCGATGAGATCAGGGAGATGATCAAGGGAACCTCGGGAACCAGCCTTACCATGAAGATCGAACGGGAGGGAGGGCGTTCGCCGGGCGTCCTGTCGCTTTCCAGAGAGGAGGTCCGTGTCAGCACGGTCTCCTATGCGGGCATTATCGGCAGAACAGGTTATATCGAGCTTGGAAGTTTTACCAGCCACTCCACCGAAGACATTCGTCAGGCCGTGGAAAAACTGCTGCGTCAGGCCTCCGGCGACCGGCAGCCGATGAACGGGCTTGTTTTCGATCTGCGGGGCAATCCAGGCGGCCTGCTCACCGCAGCCGTCGAAATCTCTTCGCTGTTCGTGGAGAAAGGAAGTACCGTCGTCACCATTCGGGGCCGGACGCCCGAATCGGAAAAAATCTATAAAACGGAACAGCTTCCGCTTGCCGCCGGGCTTCCGCTCGCCGTGCTTATCAACCGGGAGAGCGCTTCCGCCGCCGAAATCGTGTCGGGAGCCATACAGGACCTCGACAGGGGCGTTGTGCTCGGGGAGCGCTCCTACGGCAAGGGACTGGTGCAGTCGGTGGTCAGGCTGCCGTACGACAATACCCTCAAGCTGACTACCGCAAAATACTATACGCCCTCGGGTCGTCTGATCCAGAAGTCACGCAGCGACAGCGCTTCGGTACGCGACGTTCTCAGGAAAAACCACGACCCTAAAGCGTTGCCGGTCTATTACACCACAGGAAAACGCAAGGTCTACGGCGGGGGGGGGATAGCTCCCGATGTCACGGTGCAGGGCGTCGAGCGCTCCGAATATGAACAGGAACTCCGCAGCAAAGGCCTGATCTTTCTGTTTGCCGCACACTACCGGGCACAGCACCCCGCAGCGCCCGACAAGCCGATCGGGCAGGCGGCGCTCATGGAGGCTTTTGCCGGGTTTCTCCGGCAGGAGAAGTTTTCCTTCACTTCCGCTCCCGAACGCAGGCTCGGTGAGCTGGAAGAGAGTATCCGCACCGAACAGGCTGGAAGCGGTATCGGCGCTCCGAAAAGCATCGAAGGGCTGAAACTCGAACTTGCGGATCTGAAGCGGAAAAAAATCGAAGGGGAATCAGGGCGGGTGGCCCGGCTGCTCGAACTTGAAATCATGCGCCACTACAACGAAACCGAATCCCGCAAGGCCGAACTTTCGGATGATCCTGTTTTTCAGAGAGCGCTCACCCTGCTTGCCGATCCGAAAGCGTATTCACGAATGCTCAGGCCCTGAAAGGGTTCTCATCCGCGCCTCGTACCATCTGGTCTGCCGGTGGATGCCGAGCACGATCATGAGGTTGCTGACGGTGAGCAGGCTCTCAGCCGAGCCGTGCAGCAGGTCGTCATGCGAAAGCGAATGGAATCCCCGCACCTCGGTGGCAAGGAACATGAAGAAGACGGTTACGGCAATAAACACGAGAACGAACCAGAACCCGGCTATCGTCAGTCCTGAAAATACCGAAGGGTCCTTCCTGCGAACCATGATCATCGCGACGAGAAAGGAGATGTAGACCACACTTGAAATCTGCAGAATCGCGTCGAAAATATCGTCGCCCATATAGGACTGGGGTTTGCCTGCAATCATGACGGCGCCAATGCAGCCAACGATGCCAGATGCCCGTGATGGCACGCTCCGTTTGAGAATCCGCAGCGTCGCCCAGAGCATCGAGATGCTGCCCAGCAGGTTGATGGTTTCCGAAAGATCCAGCAGCAGCGGGATGCTGTCCGTGGTGATGTGGTAGGCGAGCACGAAAAAGCTTCCGAACCAGTGAGGCAGCATCGACAGTCCGAAAAACCGGATATCCGCACGGCCGGTGATCCGTCCGTACCGGTACATCATGAGTGCCGCCATGCCCCATTCCAGTGAGGATGAAAGATGGATGAACCAGTTCGGCAGCGAGAGCAGCCCCAGCCAGGCATGGCCCATAGGCGTGATCGGTTAAGGTCTATAATGATGATGCAGGCGGCTTTCCCGAAGGTCAGCTTCCCTTTATCAGGTGATAGATGTTTTTGGAAAAGATTTTCATCTGTGTCGACCAGGGAGCAGGGACCATTTTTTTATAGAGATAGGAATCGAAGGTGATCTGCTGTACGTCGTCGTCGGCGCATATGGCAACAAAGCTCTCCCTCAGGCGGTCATTTCGGTAATAGACGGCCTGCAGCACCTCCAGACCGAAAAAAATCGGGGCATAGAGCCTGCGGAACCCTGTCTCGTAGTTCGAGAGCGGAGCGCCCTGTTTGATGTGCCCGATCATGGCCTCTGCCCCAAGCTTCCCGGAACGCATGGCAAAAAAAATCCCCTCGCCGTTTGCCGGCGTGACGAGCCCTGCAGCATCCCCGACAAGAATGGCTTTCTCTCCCGAAAACGATTTGCGGGGCTTCATGGGTATTTTCGCCGCCTCATCAAGATAGGGCTGGTCGGCGATTCCGATCTTTTCGACGAACCGTTTCTGCAGCGCCTTGATGTTGTGCCGGTTATCCTCCGTTCCGGTTCCGATGGCCAGGTGGTCGGCCTTGGGAAAAATCCATCCGTAAAAATCGGGAGAAACCTCCCCGTCGAACCAGATTTCCACGATATCGCTGAACTGCTCGATGGCAGGCGTGTATCTGAAGCGCTGCTGCATGGCGATCACCTTGAGCTCGTTTGGCGGAAAGCCCAGCTCATCTGCGGTTTTCGAGTTCGCTCCGTCCGCCCCGATGATATAGCGGGCCTCCACAGGAGCAGCCTTGTCGTTGAGGGTGGAGATGAGAAATCCGTCTCCCGAGGGCCTGATCGATTTCATCAGGGCTTCGACGACGGTGGCTCCGGCACGGGCGGCTTCGGCCCGCAGATGGCGATCGAATCTCTCCCGGCGCACCATGCCGACATAGCCGTTCGGCATATTCATTTCGATGATCCGTCCTTTCGGAGATCGGGCCCGCATATGGGAGAGCTTTTTTTCAACCAGTTCGGGGGGAATGGCGAACTCTTCGATAAGTCCCAGCGGAATGGCGCCGCCGCAGGGTTTCACATTCTCCAGATTCCGTTCGAAGAGAACCGTCGAAATTCCGGCTCTGGCAAGCTCGGCGGCAGCAACGGCGCCTGAGGGTCCTCCTCCTATGACAGCAACATCGTAACGCATGATTTCGGAACGGGATTGGTTGACAGGGTTTTTTACATGAGTTTTTCGGCCAGAAACAGCTTCGCGCCGGCCATGGCGATCCGCTCCTGGGTTGCGGTGTCGCGATAGCGCACGGTCACGGTCTGGTCTTCCAGCGTCTGATGATCGACGGTGAAGCAGAACGGGGTGCCGATCTCATCCTGGCGGCGATAGCGCTTGCCGATGGATGCCGCATCGTCATACTGCACCAGGAACGATGCCGAGAGCTCGCTGCGGAGCTGTTCAGCTTTTTCTCCCATCTCTCCTTTTTTCACGAGCGGCAGTACTGCAGCCTTTACCGGCGCCACCTTCGGCGACAGCCTGAGCATGACGCGCTGTTCCCCGTCGACGACATCTTCGTTGTAGGCATCCGAGAGCAGCGCGAGGAAGAGCCGGTCGCATCCGGCGGAAGTTTCAACCACGTAGGGTAAATAGCGCTCGCCGGTTACCTGGTCGATATATTCCATGTTCTTGCCCGAATACTGCTGGTGCTGGCTCAGGTCGAAATCGGTCCGCGAATGGATTCCCTCGATCTCCTCGATGCCGAAGGGGAACTCGAACTTGATGTCGTAGGCAAGGTCTGCGTAATGCGCCAGTTTGTCGTGTTTGTACCAGTGCAGTTTTTCGGGACTGATGCCGAGATCGCTGACGTACCAGGCAAACCGCCGCTCTCTCCATGCCTCGAAAGCTTCGAGCTGCGTGCCGGGTTTGACGAAATACTGCATCTCCATCTGCTCGAACTCCACCATGCGAAAGATGAAATTGCCCTTCACGATCTCGTTTCGAAAGGCCTTGCCGATCTGCGCGATGCCGAACGGCACCTTCATGCGCGACGATTCGCGCACGTTGTGGAAGTTCACGAAAATGCCCTGTGCGGTCTCGGGGCGCAGGTAGACGACGCCCGACGTGTCGGCTACGGCGCCCATGCTGCACTGGAACATCAGGTTGAACTGGCGCACCTCGGTCCAGTCGCCCGATCCGGTATCCGGCGCCTTGATCGCCTCGCCGATAATCAGCTCGTAAAGCGCCCTGTTCGCATCCGGAGCAGCGGAAACAGCTTCGTAGGCGGCCTGTACCCTGTCGGCCTGTTCCGTTTTGCCGTCTCGGCGCAGTTTTTCGATATGGTTCTCGATCAGATGATCCGCCCTGTAGCGCCGCTTGGTGGTGCGGTCGTCGATCATTGGATCGTTGAAGCTCGCAACATGGCCGGACGCTTCCCACACGGTGGGGTTCATCATGATCGAGGCGTCTATGCCGACGATGTTTGCCTGGCGGCGGGTCATCGCGTTCCACCACAGATCCTTGATGTTCTTCTTCATCTCGCTGCCGAGCGGGCCGTAATCGAAGCAGGAGGAGAGCCCCCCGTAGATCTCCGACGACGGAAAAATGAACCCGCGGCGCTTGGCCAGCGAAACCAGTTTATGCATGACTTTATCGGGAGCCAGACTCGTGTTCTGCACCCGTTTCTCTTCGGAATTGCTCATCGTTCGTTCGAAAAGTTTTAATAAAAACGCCGGTATGCCTGTTCAACAGGATAAAACATTGAATATAAGAAACCAAGCAGGATAAAACCGAGGTTATCGGAGCGCCGCGACGCAGGAAGATGCGGCGATGGCTCTCCGCCGCCGACCGCAGCGGCGGGGCTGCAGTGACCGTTCGCTTTCCCGGCGGTCGCGTGGCCCTCAGCCGGTCTGGATTTCGGTTTTGAGGGAGATCTCTTCGAGTACGGCGCTGACGTAGATGCAGCGTTCGAGAGGGCCGGCGTAGACCACGGTGCGGCCCTTGAGGTGCACTTCCCAGGTGAGTTTTTCGGCTTTCGAGCGGCTGCAGTTCACAGCCTTGATGATCTGAAAGATCACCTCGTCGAAAGAGTGATCGTCATCATTGAAGAGTACGACGCGGTAAGCGTCCAGTCCGGCGGTACCGGCTGTTTTTTCGCTTTGAAGCGTTTCCGGGTTTTCAGCTGACGCTGTCCACTGTTTCGACATGATATTACAGCTACATCTATTGAAGAACTACCGGTTCGAGAGCCCTGAGGCTGAATGCCGAGGCTGAAACCTCCATGCGGTAGCGGGCTCCTACCGGAATGGTCATGAGGTTGCAGATATGGCCGTACGAAAGCCCGCGCATGACGGGACCTTCCGGGTGGGCATGCTGGCAGTAGTAATCGAAAATTTTCTCAAGCCGTATATTCTCGCCGTTTCTTTCCGGTTCGCCCGTGAACTGGCCGAGCAGGATGCCGCGGCTTTCTGCCAGAAGGCCGGCATTGCCGAGATGCGACAGCATTCTGTCGATACGGTATGCCGGTTCGTTGATGTCCTCGATGAAGAGCAGGGTATCCCTGAACGGAGGAAGATAGGGCGTGCCGATCATCGACGACAGCACGGAAAGGTTTCCTCCGATCAGCCGTCCTTCAGCGCATCCTTCCCTGACGCAGGTTACCGGATGACTCTCATGGTTCAGGAGCGAAAGCGCATAGGCCGGAGAGGTGAGCATGCCCCAGAAATGCTCTTCGGTATAGGCGGTCGGCCCGTGCAGTTCCGTTGCAAGCATCGGTCCGGAAAAACTGATCATCCCTGTTTTTGAAAAGATCGCCAGCGACAGGGCGGTGATGTCTGAATAGCCTACAAGGATTTTGGGATTTGCGGCAATGAGGCCGTAATCTATTTTTTTCAGCAGCCGGTAGGAGCCGGCTCCCCCTCTCAGGCAGATGATCGCTGCGACCGAAGGGTCGCCGAACATGCCGTGCAGATCCTGCAGCTTCTCTTCGTCGGCGATGGCCGGATCGGTATCGATACGGTTGAGATGGATCGAGGGTTTTACCCGGTAGCCGTTTTTTTCGAGATAGGTTACCGCCTGCTGGATTCTGTCGGGGAAGGAGCAGTGTGATGAGGGAGATATGAGCCCGATGGTGTCTCCCCTGCGCAGGGCTTTCGGTACAAGCGTTTTCATACAAGCAAAAAACATCAGCAGGTTTTACGCTGCTGATGTTTTTTTACGATTGAGATGAAATCAGGCAATATTTTCGGTAAGCAGAATAGCCTTGTTGCCGCTCACCTCAAAAAAACCGTCTGCCACGGTAAAGCTTTTTTCGCTCTTGTCGGCCAGCACGATTTTCACCTTGCCGCTTTTCAGGGCGGAAAGCAGAGGCGCATGGTTTTTCATGACCTGAAAGAGGCCGTCCTGTCCTGGCGCCGTAACGCTCGTGACCTCTCCGGAAAAGAAAAGTTTCTGCGGCGTTACAATGTCGATTTCAAACCCTTTGTCGGTAGTCGCCATGATTAATCAGAGGTTATTACAGGGTTTTTGCTTTTTCAACAGCTTCCTCGATGGTGCCGACAAGGTAGAAGGCATTTTCAGGCAGATTGTCGTGTTTGCCTGCAATGATCTCCTTGAAGCCCTTGATGGTCTCTTCGAGTTTGACGTACTTGCCGGCAAGACCGGTGAAGGCCTCCGCGACGAAAAACGGCTGTGAAAGGAAGCGCTGCACTTTTCTTGCCCTTGACACGACAAGCTTGTCCTCGTCGCTGAGCTCGTCCATACCGAGAATGGCGATGATGTCCTGAAGATCCTTGTAGCGCTGCAGGATCTGCTTGACGGCCTGGGCGGTGTTGTAGTGGTCGTCGCCGACGATGTTCGGGTCGAGAATGCGCGATGTCGAGTCGAGAGGATCGACAGCCGGATAGATGCCGAGCTCTGCAATGGAACGCGAAAGCACCGTCGTTGCATCGAGGTGGGCGAACGCGGTTGCAGGAGCCGGATCGGTAAGGTCATCCGCAGGAACATAGATGGCCTGAACAGAGGTGACGGAACCGTTCTTTGTCGAGGTGATCCTGTCCTGGAGTTCGCCCATCTCGGTCGCGAGGGTCGGCTGATAGCCCACGGCGCTCGGCATGCGTCCGAGAAGCGCGGATACCTCGGAACCTGCCTGGGTGAACCGGAAAATGTTGTCGATGAAGAGAAGCACGTCGCGGTTTTCCTCATCACGGAAGTATTCTGCAATGCTCAGGCCGGTCAGTGCAACCCGCTGACGGGCTCCGGGAGGCTCGTTCATCTGGCCGAACACGAGTGCGGTTTTTTCGATAACGCCGGACTCCATCATTTCATGATAGAGATCGTTTCCTTCGCGGGTACGCTCACCGACACCGGCGAATACGCTGAAGCCGGACTGCTGTTTGGCGATGTTGTTGATCAGCTCCATGATGAGCACGGTTTTGCCGACGCCGGCACCACCGAAAAGACCGGTTTTTCCACCCCTTGAGTACGGTTCGAGAAGATCGATGACCTTGATGCCGGTTTCAAACATCTCGGCTTTGGTCGAAAGGTCTTCGAACTTCGGAGCGGAGCGGTGGATCGAGTAGGTTTTTTTTGTTTCGACCGGGCCTTTGCCGTCGATAGGGTCGCCTACGACGTTGAGCATCCGTCCGAGGACTTCGGAGCCGACAGGAACCTGAATGGATTTGCCCGTGTTGACGACGCTGATGCCTCTGACCAGGCCGTCGGTGCTTTCCATGGCAACCGTACGGACGCGTTCTTCTCCGAGATGCTGCTGGGTTTCGAGAACCAGCCTGGAGCCGTCGGGCCGGACAATGTAAAGTGCATCCAGAATCGACGGGAGTTGTCCTTCAGGAAAATCTACGTCAACAACAGGACCGATGATCTGGGAAATCTTACCTTCTTGCATAGTGACAGTGTGGATAGGATTTTATGGTGAAATCAAACGTTAGGATTATCCGGTAACGGCTCTTGAGAAATGCGGTGTATCACGTTTTTTTAAGGCGATTACGCGATATTTTCCGGATGCGAGCCACCTGCGGGACTCGAACCCACGACCTACTATTTACGAAACAGTTGCTCTACCAGCTGAGCTAAGGTGGCGTTGGCCATTTCAAAAATAAAGCCGAAATATAGTTTATTTATCATTGAATAGCAAAGATTAATCAGGCGAAGCAAGCGCCTTTTAAAAAACGCAGGAATTGTATATTAAAAGGAGTCAGAAATGTATATTTGCACTTTTAACGATTGAAAACGATACGATAATGATCGCAGGTACAATGCAGATGGTGAAAAGAGCGCTCTCAGGCCCGGCTGTTTTTGCGGCGGCCCTGATGGTGCTGTTCATGACTTGCTCAGCCGGTGCGGCTCAGGCGCCCCTTGCTCCGGCATTTTCAGCCGTCGGCATGGACGGAAAAACGGTTTCTTCCCGCCAGCTTGCAGGAAAGGCTTATATCGTGAACTTCTTTGCTTCGTGGTGTCCGCCGTGCAGGTCTGAAATTCCTGATATGGTCCAGCTTCAGAATACCTATAAAGCCAAAGGGTTCACCTTTGTCGGCGTGGCGGTAAACGAAAGTGACGAGACCATAAAGAGCTTCATGAAGAGCAACGGCATCAGTTACCCCGTGGTCATGGCAGATCAGAAGCTGGTCGGGGCCTATGGGCGGTATGTCGAAGGCGGCATACGTTCCATTCCAACCAGTTTTGTCGTCAACCGGTCGGGGCGCATTGTCCAGATTGTTTCAGGAGCCCGAAGCAAGGCTGTTTTCGAGAAAATGATTCTCGATGCACTCAGGCCAGTCAAAGCCGTCAAGTAACCGTACCGGTATGATTCCCAGTATTCCGAATCCGGTGTTGCAGGCCGAACGTGTACATCCGGTTCATACAGTTTTATTTGCATGTCCGCAGTCAGGGTGACTGCGGACTTTTTTTTTAAACCCGCCATAAAACAAGGACGATAATGAGTGCTATGCCGATCAATCCCCCGGGTTCTGTGAAAAACCCGAAACTGCTCCAGTGGGTGCAGGAGACCGCCGATCTCTGTCGGCCGGATACCGTCTGCTGGTGCGACGGAAGTCAGGAGGAGTACGATACCCTCTGCCAGCAGATGGTGGAGAGCGGCACCTTCATCAGGCTTTCGGACGAAAAACGCCCGAACAGTTTTCTCTGCCGTTCCGATCCGAGCGACGTCGCCAGGGTTGAGGACCGCACCTATATCTGCAGCATCCGTCGTCAGGACGCCGGTCCCACCAACAACTGGGTGGCTCCCAAAGAGATGAAGGCGACGCTTCGCGGACTTTTCGACGGCTGCATGCAGGGCCGTACCATGTATGTCATTCCCTTCAGCATGGGCCCTCTCGGTTCTCCGATCGCCCATATCGGCGTGGAAATCACCGATTCGCCCTATGTTGTCACCAACATGCGCATCATGACCAGAATGGGCAGCAGGGTGCTCGACGTGCTCGGCGACGACGGTGAGTTCGTTCCCTGCCTGCACTCGGTCGGAGCCCCGCTTCAGCCGGGACAGCAGGATGTGCCGTGGCCGTGCAACGAACAGAAATACATTGTCCATTTTCCTGAAGAGCGTTCCATCATCTCGTTCGGCAGCGGTTACGGCGGCAACGCCCTGCTCGGCAAAAAGTGCTTTGCCCTGCGCATCGCCTCCTCGATGGCCCGCGATGAAGGGTGGCTCGCCGAGCACATGCTCATTCTCGGCGTCGAATCTCCCGACGGCCAGAAGACCTATGTCGCGGCGGCATTCCCGAGCGCCTGCGGTAAAACCAACTTCGCCATGCTGATTCCTCCGGAATCGTATGAAGGATGGAAGGTGACCACCATCGGTGACGATATCGCCTGGATCAAGCCCGCCTCCGACGGACGGCTCTACGCAATCAACCCCGAATACGGCTTTTTCGGCGTCGCTCCCGGCACCTCGAACAAATCGAACCCGAATGCCATGGCGACGCTCGAGAAGAACTGTATTTTCACCAATGTCGCCCTCACCCCCGACGGCGATGTATGGTGGGAAGAGATGACCGACACGGCTCCTCCGGAGCTGATCGACTGGCAGGGAAAACCCTGGACGCCCGGCTGCGGACGTCCGGCGGCACATCCCAATGCCCGTTTCACCTCTCCGGCCAGCCAGTGTCCCGTTCTTGATGCCGACTGGGAGAATCCTGCCGGCGTTCCGGTCAGCGCCTTTATCTTCGGAGGTCGCCGCAGGGATACCGTGCCGCTTGTCTACCAGTCCGCAAACTGGAATTCCGGTGTTTACCTCGCAGCCACCATGGGTTCCGAAAAAACCGCTGCGGCCGCCGGAAAAGTCGGCGAAGTCCGCCGCGATCCCTTCGCCATGCTGCCGTTCTGCGGCTATCACATGGGCGATTATTTCAACCACTGGCTCCATGTAGGCAGGACGCTTTCCGAACTGCCGAGAATATTCGGCGTCAACTGGTTCCGCAAGGACGAGAACGGAAAATTCCTCTGGCCCGGATTCGGAGAGAACATGCGGGTACTGAAGTGGATTGTCGACCGCGTGCACGGACGGGCCGGTGCGGTGGAGAGCCCGCTTGGCTGGATGCCGAAGTACGAAGCGCTCGACTGGGAAGGCCTTGAGGAAATGACCCCGGAAAAGTTTTCAAAGCTCATGTCGGTCGACCGCGAAGCCTGGAAAAAAGAGCTGCTTTCCCATGAGGAGCTTTTCGAAATCATTTATGACCGGCTTCCCAAAGAGTTCTCCCACATCAGGGAACTGATGCTCTCGACGCTCTGGATGTCGCCCGAGCACTGGTATCTGGCTTCAGAGAGCTACTCCGTCGATAATTGACCATCGTTTCTTCCTTCTTGCCGGTGCGCAGGTCTCTCCTGCGCACCTTTTTTTTGTCATTCCCTCTCCTTCCCTTCGGTCGTTCAGCCTCGGGACGCGCCCTCAGGGTTCATCCTCGGATTTCCGTTCCGCTGGCGCCCCTTCTTTTTTTCCTTCCGTAGTTCGGATATTTTTATTATTTATATATAACTATATATTTATATAGTTTATTCTTCCTGTTCGCTCCTTTTCCCGTATACCCCGATGTACCGCGTTTCGTCCCTCCTCTCCGGAGTGCCGTGCATCCGCAATCCTCAGTCAGTTGCGCGGTAGCTGCGGGTTTTTGGCGCCTTTATCTGCATTAACCATGTAACCGCAACAGCGTATGCATCAAAAAACAATTAGCGGGATGACGCTTCTGGCGCTCCTGTCAGCCACATCCACAGCTTTTGCCACGAACGGCATGAACCTCGAAGGGTACGGCGCGAAATCCCATGCGCTCGGCGGGACAAGCACGGCCTACGATACCGGGAATTCAGGGGTCACGAACAACCCTGCAACCCTTGGCCTGAGACAGGAGGGTTCTTCGGAACTCGGAGTCGGGATCCGCGGCCTTCATCCGGACGTAAACCTTCAGACGCCGGGCATGATGGCCGGATCGGACGGGGACGCATATTACATGCCATCGCTCTCCTATATGCGCAAAGACGGAAAAATAACCTGGGGGTTTGCCGTTCTCGCTCAGGGTGGAATGGGTACGGAGTACGGCGAAAATTCCCCGATTTTCAGCAGAGGGAATTCCATGGGGGGCAATCCAGGGGTTCCCCTGAGCGGTCAGGATATCCGCTCCGAGGTGGGAGTGGGACGTCTGATGTTTCCTGTGGCATATAACCTTACGGAAAATACCGTCATCGGAGTATCTCTGGATTTTCTCTGGGCGAGCATGGATCTGCGGATGGATATGGACGGAGCGCATTTCGGAGCCATGGCCATGCAGGGCCGAGGCGGTTCTGTGGGAGGATCGATGTTCAGTACGCTTGGCGGAATGATCGGTTCGGGTATGGTGAGCGATATCGACTATGTCCGCTACGACTTCTCCAACGACAGTCCCTTTCTTGGTGACGCGACAGGTTGCGGCACCGGGTTCAAGGTGGGTTTTACCCACCGGTTCAGCAAACTGCTTACGGTGGGAGGCAGCTATCACTCGCAGACACGGATCTCCGATCTCGAAACCTCGAACGCCGTGCTCTCTTTTTCCGGAACAGGTGATGCGTTCAGCATGGCCAATCCCGTTTCGGTGAAAGGCACCATCAAGGTCCGCAATTTCGAGTGGCCGGCCACGTTCGCCGCGGGCGTAGCCCTCTACCCTGCAGAACGGTGGATGATTTCCGCCGACGTCAAGCACATCGACTGGTCGTCGGTAATGGAGAAATTTTCAACGACCTTTATAGCCGACAACTCCGTTTCCAACGGGCCATTTGCCGGGCAGAAGCTCGATGTGGAGATGCTGCAGAACTGGAAGGATCAGACGGTTTTTTCAGTTGGCGTTCAGTACAGGGCAACAGACAGGCTTGCTCTCAGGGGCGGTGCGAGTTTCGCTTCGAACCCCGTACCCGATGCATGGCTCAATCCACTGTTTCCGGCCATCACCGAAAACCATTATACCGCCGGATTCGGCTACAGGGTTTCCGATCGCGCTTCGGTTTCGGCGGCCCTGGCCTGGGCTCCGGAGGTTACCCGAACAAATGCCGACGGTCTTGAAATCAGTCACGGCCAGCTCAACTGGTCACTGAATTATGCGCATGAGCTGTAGCGGGTCAGGGTGTTTTTCTGTTACCTTTCTTTACAGATACCATCATCAACACCAGCAGCAATAACAATGGACTGCCGACACCCGGAGAACCTCTTCCGATGCAACTGCACCTACGAACCGTGTCCCCGCAAGGGGATCTGCTGCGAGTGCATTGCCTATCACCGCTCGAAAGAGCAGCTTCCGGCATGCTGTTTCAGCCCGGAGGCGGAAAAAACATGGGATCGGAGCATCGTGAAGTTCATTGAAGACAGCCAGCGGAAAGTGCGCCCATGAGGCGCACTTTCCGCTGGTGTGGCTTTTCCGGGGAAGCGCTCAGTTTTCGTCGAGCGTAAAACCGATTTTTACGGTAACCTGCCAGTAGGCGACTTTCTGGTTCTCGACGTGACAGCGGGTTTCGACAATTTCGACCCAGCGGATATTTCTTACCGATTCAGCGGCTTTTGCGACGGCATTTTTCACTGCATCCTCGATGCTGGTTTCCGAAGATCCGACGATTTCAATTTTTTTATAGATATGAGCGCTCATGGCTTGCGTGTTTTTCATGGTTGGTGATCCAGTCGTGCGGCTGCACTGCGTTATGCATTGACCCGCGTCAAGAAAGGAAAATAGGCTTCATCGGCGAAAAAAATCCATTCCTGGGCTTTTTTTTTGAAAAACGGCACCCGAAGCTTCTCCGGAAGCAAGGGTTAAGTCATTGTTTGAAATGGGGGTAGTTGGTATAAGGGTCGTAATAAAAAAAGTTCCTGAAATACAGATTTAATTTGGGAGTATGGGTACTGTGTATTATTATATAACCATTCAGTTATATAATAATACACTTGTCTGGCGCTCGCTCAGGGCGCACATACGGTGCGGTATGCCGGGCCCCCGTTCTCATCGGGATAGAGGAGGTCATGACACCAATGATCCCTCAGGTGAAGGCGGTGAGTTATCCTGTAATGCCGGAAAAAAGTTGACGCATACCGCACTGGCGAATGTCGGCGGTGTGTCATTAGGTCGGGGTGGAATCCTGCCGGAGATGCTTGCGGCATGTGGCCTCCTGCATGACCCTTAAGAGGAGAAGGTTCATGTACGGGAGCGTATGCATGCCTTGCTGCATTACCACCCCGACCCTGATTTTTCAGAAGGCAGGGCTGCCTGCGGATGGGCCTGCCGGGTGGGTTCTCTCTCAATCAGACCAGATCAGTTCATGAACTACGGCTTTGTTATCGATGCCCGGAAATGTATCGGATGCCATGCATGCACGGTTGCCTGCAAGTCCGAAAACGAGGTTCCTCTCGGAGTGAACCGTACCTGGGTGAAATATGTGGAAAAGGGCGCCTTCCCCGATACCCGGCGCTACTTTACCGTTTTGCGCTGCAACCACTGCGCCGAGCCGCCATGTGTGGCTATCTGTCCTGTCGAGGCGCTGCAGAAACGTCCGGACGGCATCGTGGATTTCGACAGCCGCCGCTGCATAGGATGCAAGGCATGCGCCCAGGCCTGCCCTTACAATGCGCTCTATATCGATCCCGATACCCATACCTCGGCAAAGTGCAACTACTGCGCCCATCGCAGGGAGGTTGGCCTCCAGCCGGCCTGCGTGGCGGTCTGTCCGCAGCAGGCAATCGTTTCGGGCGATCTCGATGATCCCTCAAGCAAAATCGCCACGCTGGTTGCCTGCGAACGTACCGTCGTGCGCAAGCCCGAGAAGGGGACTTCGCCCAAGCTGTTCTATATCAATGGCGACGGTGCGTCGCTCGATCCCATGGAGGCTCCCCTGCAGGAGGAATACCACTGGAGTGCCCAGTCAAGAGGCGTGGGTCATTTTGCCGGAAAGGGAAAAAGCGCACCGGGAATCGAAAAACCCGCCCATGCATCCGCCACGGCCGGCCCGAAAGCCCGCCGCGTTTATGATATTCCGTCGAAAGGCGCAGTCTGGGGCTGGGAGGTTCCGGCATATGTGACGGCCAAGGCGGTCTCGTCCGGAGTGTTTCTTGTTTTTGCCGCCCTGCTCGCCGTTTTCCGCATGGAGCTTGCCCCAACCCTGCAGTGGTCGGCCTGGGCGGTTTCGCTGCTTTTTCTGGCCCTTACCGGAGGCTTTCTCATCAAGGATCTCGATCGTCCCGACCGCTTTTCGTCGGTGATGCTGCGTCCGCAGTTCGGCTCATGGCTTGTCAGGGGCGGGCTTACCATTACCGGTTACGGTGCGTTTCTTGCCCTGTGGGGAGTATCGCATCTCCTGCAGATTCCCGCACTTGAAACCGCCGCGCTCTGGGGCGGCGCGCTTTTCGCCCTGGTGACGGCCATCTATACGGCGTTTCTGTTCGGCGCCGCAAAAGGGCGCGATTTCTGGCAGAGCCCCATGCTGCTGCTGCATATGCTTCTGAACTCCCTGCTTGCCGGCGGCTCGGCCATGCTTCTGCTCGGGCTCGGCGCCGGAAGCCCGTCGGAACTTCTCGGGCTGCTCCGTCAGCTGCTGACGGCAGGCTTCGGGCTGCATATCGTCATCATGCTGCTCGAACTGTACGGACAGCACCCTTCCGCAGGGGCTGAGCGCGCGGCGGAAATCATCCGTGAGGGGAGCCTGAAGAACCAGTTCTGGGCAGGCAGTTTTCTTGGCGGCAACCTGCTGCCCCTTCTCGTTACGCTTTTTTCATCCGATCCGCTGATGCTTGCCGCAGCGGCCCTTCTGGGACTGTGCGGTGTGTTCTACACGGAAAAAGTCTGGGTTCAGGCCCCGCAGAGAATTCCCTTAAGTTAACCATGTGCCGGAGTTTACCATGAGCTATACCCATAAACCGACAGTCATAGAGTCCATTGCTGAAAAGCTCCACCTTGTTCCCGATCTGCACCGGGAGGACGATGGCCCCAGGGCGCTTCGGGCCGCAGAAGAGGGCGCCGAGATAAGCTGCCCGCCTCCCGCACAGTGGGACAACTGGGTCGAATACGACTCGAAAAGCTGGCCCGAACGCAAGACGAAAGAGTACATGCTGGTGCCGACCGCCTGTTTCAACTGCGAAGCGGGGTGCGGACTTCTCGCCTATGTCGACAAGGAGACCATGGAGATCCGCAAACTGACCGGCAACCCCTATCATCCGGCCAGCCGCGGCAGGAACTGCGCCAAGGGCCCGGCAACGCTCAACCAGATTCAGGATACCGACAGGGTGCTCTATCCCATGAAACGCGCAGGAAAGCGAGGCGACGGCAAATGGGAACGGGTCAGCTGGGACAGCGTCCTCGACGATATCGCCGGACGGATGCGCAAGGCAATCATGGAGGGCCGCAACAACGAAATCTCCTACCATGTAGGACGTCCGGGACACGACGGGTTCATGGAGTGGGTGCTGCGGGCGTGGAACGTAGACGGCCACAACAGCCATACCAACGTCTGTTCTTCGGGAGCGCGTTTCGGTTACGCCATATGGGAAGGGTTCGACCGTCCCTCTCCCGATCATGCCAACGCGAAATTCATTCTTCTGGTCAGCGCCCATCTTGAATCGGGCCACTATTTCAACCCGCATTCCCAGCGCATCATCGAGGCCCGCATGAAAGGTGCGAAGCTGGCCGTGCTCGACCCCAGGCTTTCCAATACCGCAAGCATGTCCGATTACTGGATGCCGAGCTATCCAGGCAGCGAGCCGGCCATCCTGCTCGCCATGGCGAAGGTGATCATCGACGAAGGGCTCTACAACCGGACCTATCTGGAAAACTGGGTGAACTGGCAGGAGTATCTCCAGGCGGAATATCCCGGAACCCCGGTGACCTTCGAAAATTTCATCGAGGCGCTGAAAAAGGAGTACGCCCACTACACCCCCGAATACGCTTCGAAAGAGAGCGGCGTGGACGCATCCATGATCGTCGAGGTCGCCCGCAGGATCGGCGAGGCGGGCTCGCAGTTCTCCACCCATGTCTGGCGCAGCGCCAGCAGCGGCAATCTCGGCGGCTGGGCCGTGTCGCGCACGCTGCACTTTCTGAACGTGCTGACCGGCAGCGTCGGAACGCCCGGAGGCACCTCTCCGAGCGCATGGAACAAATTCAAGCCTCATGTGCATGCCGAACCCAAACCGCAGACCTTCTGGAATCCGCTCCATCTGCCCGACGAATATCCGCTCGCGCACTTCGAGATGAGTTTCCTGCTCCCCCATTTCCTCAAGGAGGGACGGGGCAAGCTCGATGTTTATTTCACCAGGGTGTTCAACCCGGTATGGACCTATCCCGACGGCTTCTCGTGGATCGAGGCGCTGGAGGACGAATCGAAAATCGGCCTGCACGCCGCGCTCACGCCAACGTGGAGCGAGACCGCCTATTTTGCCGACTATGTGCTGCCGATGGGCCACTCGGCCGAACGGCACGACCTGCTCAGCTACGAAACCCACGCAGGCAAATGGCTCGCTTTCCGCCAGCCGGTGCTGCGCACTGCCCTGAGAAGAATGGGCAAACCGGTGACCCACACCTGGGAGGCCAACCCCGGCGAAGTCTGGGAAGAGGATGAATTCTGGATCGAACTGACCTGGCGCATCGACCCCGACGGCAGCCTCGGCATCCGCCAGTACTGCATGTCTCCCTACAGGCCGGGAGAGAAAATAACCATCGATGAGTATTACCGCTATATCTTCGAGCATACGGCAGGCCTTCCGGAGAAGGCGGCAGCCGAAGGGATCACTCCGTTCGACTACATGCAGAAATACGGTGCGTTCGAGGTCGAAAGCAACGTCTACAACGTGAACGAAAAAGCCGTACCTCAGGCCGATCTCGACGGCGCATCGGTGGAGCCGCAGAGCGGACTGATCGTCAAGAACGGCAAGGCCGTGGGCGTGGAGGTTGCCGGTCGTTCCTGTACCGGGTTTCCCACCCCTTCGAAAAAGCAGGAGTTCTACTCCGGCACCATGGTCGACTGGAAGTGGCCGGAATACCGCCTGCCGGGCTACATCAGGAGCCACATCCATGAGGAGACCATGGACCACAAAAACGGAGAGTTCGTGCTGGTGCCGACCTTCCGCCTGCCGGTACTGATCCACTCCCGCTCGGGCAACGCCAAATGGCTTGCCGAAATCGCCCACCGCAATCCCGTCTGGATCAACGCTACCGACGGAGCGGCGCTCGGCATCGCCAACGGCGACCTGATCAGGGTGAACACCGACATCGGCTTTTTCGTGAACCGCGCCTGGGTGACCGAAGGGATACGTCCGGGAGTGGTCGCCTGTTCCCACCACATCGGACGGTGGCGCCGCGAACAGGACCCCGAAGGCAACCGCTGGGCCGCCAACAAGGTCAACATCTCCAGAGAGGGGGACGGCAAATGGAAGATGCGCGTCGAAGAGAACATCCAGCCATACGAGAGCAGCGATGCAGACTCGTCGAGAATTTTCTGGTCTGACGGCGGCGTTCATCAGAACATCACCTTCCCGGTGCACCCCGACCCGATCAGCGGCATGCACTGCTGGCATCAGAAGGTGCGCATCGAGAAGGCGCACGATGACGACCGGTATGGCGACGTGTTTGTCGATACCGACCGTTCATTCCAGATTTACAGGGAGTGGCTCGCCATGACGAGGCCGGCTCCCGGTCCCGGCGGCCTGCGCCGTCCGCTCTGGCTCAACCGCCCTTTCAGGCCCGACGAGAAAACCTACTATATCGCCTAGTTTCTGAAAAGAACAGACCCCCTTGACGCCTGTCTGCCGGTAATACCCTGCCGGCAGATACGGTCGATATCAATCCATCAATCCTTTGACGCATGGCACATGACAAGAGTGGACGGTAAAAAAATCTGGTGGTTCCTTGCAGCCGTTCTGCTGACAGCCATGCCGCTTGTCCTTGCTCCGGAAGCCGCAGCCGCAGCCGCATCGTTACCGGCAGGCGGCGAAACCTCATGGTGGATCTGGGTACTGCTGCTTTTCATCTTTTCATTTTTTCTCGGCATAGTTTCCGTTCTTGCCGGCGTGGGCGGCGGGGTGCTTTTTGTGCCTATTGTCAGCAGCTTCTTTCCTTTCCATCTCGATTTCGTTCGCGGTGCCGGGCTCCTGGTCGCGCTTTCCGGCGCTCTTTCGGCAGGCCCCTCACTGCTGAGAAAAGGGCTTGCCGATCTGAAGCTCAGCCTTCCGCTCTCCCTTATTGGATCCATCAGCTCCGTTGCAGGAGCGATTGTCGGACTCAGGATGTCCGCCGACAGTGTGCAGCTTTTGCTTGGCATAGCGATCATCGCCATTGCGGTGATCATGATGAAAGCCGGAAAATCCGGTTATCCTGAAGTCGGAGAGTCCGATGTGATCGCCAGGGCACTGGGCATTTCCGGCAGCTATTATGAACCGACTATCGACAAAACCATCAACTGGAAGGTGCATCGGACGCCTCTGGGGCTGGTGCTCTTTTTCTTTATCGGTTTTATCGGGGGCATGTTCGGCATGGGCGCCGGCTGGGCCAACGTGCCGGTGCTCAATCTCCTCATGGGCGCGCCCCTCAAGATTGCCGTTGCGACAAGTGGGCTGGTTCTCTCGATGAACGGCGCGGCAGCTGCATGGATCTATATCTATAAAGGAGCCGTTCTTCCCCTGATCGCAGTTCCCGCAGTCGGCGGCGTGATGCTCGGCTCGAAGATCGGTGCCAGAATTCTCTCGAAAGTCAACACCGGTTCGGTTCGCATCATTGTGATCATCATGATGGTCATTGCCGGTCTTCGTTCAATAACAAAAGGATTGGGATTATGAGCAACACAGACGGTCAGCATAAACCTGAGATCGACAGGGCGCAGCTTGTCTATGCCGCCGTTCTCGACGTCGTTTCGCATACCGGTATGGTGCTGATCGCCGCAGGTTTTCTCTCCTATGTTTTAAGGCTGCTGCCGCTTACGGTTTCCGTCGAAGCGGTCGCCTCCCACTGGCATCTCAGGGCAAGTGAAATGAATCACGTCCTTTCGGTGCCCTCAGGCTGGTCATGGGTGCAGGATCCCCTGCACGGAGATGTACTCAGCTTCATATCAATTATCTTTCTTTCGATGGCGGCCATGATCTGTCTTGTTGCCGTCATTCCTGTTTTTTTCGCCGGGAAGAACAGGAGTTATGCCCTCATTGCCCTGCTTCAGGTTCTTGTGCTTGTCGCTGCCGTTGTCGGCATAGCTTCCTGAGAACATTGAGCGTCGATAGCCGGAAAAAATCGCAGGGAATCCTTGTTTCTTTCCTCGCTATTATTTATAATTATATAATTGTCTGGTTATATAGTTTTATTTGTTGCGGCAATATCGCAACCGCTTACCCCGAAACAACATACTTAACTTCAAGGAGGCATCAATGTCTGAAATAACTGCCAACCGTACGCTCGATTGCTCCGGGATGAACTGCCCGCTGCCGATCCTGAAGACCAAGAAAGAGGTCGATCAGATGCAGAGCGGTGAAATTCTGAAAATGATCTCGACGGATTCCGGTTCGGCAAACGACATGACTTCGTGGGCGAACAGAACGGGACACAAAATCGTCGGCAGCAGCACCGAAGGCGGAACCTATACTTTCTACATCCAGAAATCCTGACCGGGAGAAAACCACTATGGCCGACACAAAAAAACTTGCCATCATCGCCTCCAAAGGCACGCTCGACTGGGCCTATCCTCCATTCATCCTCGCTTCGGCGGCGGCGGCCATGGATATGGAAGCGGTGCTCTTTTTTACCTTTTACGGTCTTCCGCTGCTGAAAAAAGAGATCGATCTCAAGGTCACTCCTGTCGGCAATCCGGCAATGCCGATGAAAATGCCGTTCGGCAGCAAGGAGTTCCAGGGCTTCGACTGGCCCATCCCGAATATCATCTCCGGCAACGTTCCCGGATTCGACACCATGGCCACCATGCTCATGAAGGAAACCTTCAAGAAGAAAGGTGTGGCCACCATCGAGCAGCTTCGCGAGATGTGCCAGGAGAGCGGCGTCCGCTTCATCGCCTGCCAGATGACCATGGATGTTTTCGGTTTCGAACGCAAGGATTTCATTGACGGCGTCGAGTACGGCGGTGCGGCCATGTTCCTTGAATACGCCGCCGATGCGAACATGTCCCTGTTTATCTGAGCTTTTCTGATTCCGGTTTTCACTTCTGCCGGCAGGCTTTTGGCCGATTCCGGCATTTTTATCCGTCATGTAACGTTTTCTGCAGGGAGTTTATCCTATGAAAATAGCGATCAGCGGAAAAGGAGGCGTCGGAAAAACCACCATCAGCTCCATGATAGCTCTTGGTCTTGCCGTGCGGGGAAAAACGGTGCTTGCCATCGATGCAGATCCCAACGGCAGCCTTGCGGAGGCGCTCGGCTGCGACCAGGAAAAAAACGGGAGGATAACGCCGCTTATCGAGCAGAAACAGCTTATCGAAGAGCGCACCGGCTCCAGGCCGGGGGATATGGGCGGATATTTCGTACTCAACCCCAGAGTCGACGATCTCGTCGAAAAATTTTCCATAGAGGTTAACGGCATACGGGTGATCGTGATGGGGGGGCTGAAAGAGGCACTCAGCGGATGCTACTGTTCCGAAAACGCGCTCCTGCGATCCTTTCTCAGGCATCTGATGGTCGAGAGGGATGAATGGGTGATTCTCGATATGGAAGCAGGATTCGAGCATCTGACCAGAGGAACGGCCCAGTCGGTTGACCTGCTGCTCATTGTGGTGGAACCCGGCAGCCGTTCGATCAGCACGGCAAAAAAACTGACCGCTCTTGCCCGTCAGGCCGGTATACCTGACATCGGCTATATCTTCAACAAGCTCTACAGCGGCGACCAGATCCGGGAGATTTCGACCCTGCTTGGCTCCGCGGACATCCGGGCGGCGATTCCCTTCGACGACAAGGCGGTCGAGGCCGATCTTAAGGGTGCGGCCCCCTACGCGGCCTGTCCCGAAACGAAAGCCCATATCGACAGGCTGCTTGATGGTTTCGATCTTCTCTGAGACCGCCTTTTTCCCTCGTTACGGGTATGGTAACAATTGTTATTTTTCTTTTGTTTTTATCATGTATCGTAATTAAATTACATGCGGATTCAGTTATATAGGTAAAGATTTTCGCCTGTTCAGTAGCACCCCCCTGCAGTAAGCCGTTTCAGCCTTGTCAAATACCATACTCCGGATTTTCGCGGCGAGGTAATCCTCACCATCGCCATTCAATAGTTTTCAGCTTTTTTTACCGGCGCTCTTAACGATTGTTATTGCTGCCGGCCCTTTGCAGTTTGCCGGTCGGAAACCGTTCCGTCCCTGCTGTGCCGGATTCATGAGCGCCCCCTCGGGGATGCCTGTGGCATCTTGCGCGCCCGGGAGCCGCATCTCATTTCGATAAAGCCTGTAACCATCCGTAACCGTAATAAAGGAGGACGTCATGAGCAAGGAGAAAAACGTTTCGAACCGCAGGGATTTTCTGAAAACTTCCGCAATCGGTCTTGGCGCCGTGCTTGGCGGATACCCGCTGCTTCAGGGGTGCTCCAGAAGTCCGGAGTCCTCCGGTTCCTCCGGCAAGGCAGCCTCGAAAAAAGTGACCAGCTGCTATCTGCCGATCACCGACGCAACGCCGATCATTCTCGCTCACGAGCTCGGCTACTACAGGGAGCTCGGTCTGGAGTCCGACAAGCCCGTACTGATCCGGGGGTGGGCCCCGATGGCCGAAGCGTTCATGGCTGGTCGGTTCAACCTTACCCATCTTCTGGCTCCGATTCCGATATACATGCGATACAGCAAGAAGTTTCCGGTCAAGGTTGTCGCCTGGGATCACATCAACGGTTCGGCGATAACGGCAGGCAAGGAGAGCGGCATCAACTCCTATGCCGACCTCGGCGGCAAGCAGATCGCCATCCCCTACTGGTACTCCATGCATAACATCATCATACAGATGATCGCCCGCGAGTACGGCATCGAAACGGTCATCCAGAGCAAGACCGCCCCCCTCGGCAAGAAGCAGATGAACCTCTTCGTCATGGCGCCTCCTGATATGCCCACCGCCATGGCCTCGAAGGCTATCGACGGCTACATCGTCGCCGAGCCGTTCAACGCCGCAGGCGAGCTGCTCGCAAACGGTAAAATCGTCCGTTTTACCGGCGACGTATGGAAAAACCACCCCTGCTGCGTGGCCGTCATGAACGAGAAGGACCTCGAAGATCGCGAGTGGTCGCACAAGGTTATACAGGCGCTTGTCAAGGCGGAGCTCTGGGCCCTGAACAACGCCGAGCAGGCTGCGCACATCCTTTCGAAAGACGGAGCCCGGTACCTGCCACTGCCGGAAAAAATCGTCAAGCGGGCCATGATGAAATACGATCTGGAGACCTACGGAGCCAACGGAGGCACCGGGGCTATCCAGCATCCGGAATGGCAGACGAAACGGCTCTCCTACGAACCCTACCAGTTCGAGTCGGCTACCCGCCATATCGTGGAGATGATGAAGCTGACCAAAATGGAAGGCGACGTCGGCTTCCTGCAATCCCTGGATCCGTCCAAAGTGCACAGCGAGCTTATGTATACCGCCGGAGTCGAGGCTGCAGCCGCGGAACTCGGAGGACTCTCGCTGTTTGCCGGTGTCAATGCGAAGATGCCGACCGTCAGGGAAGAGATCATCAAGGTATAGGGGGCGGCTGTTTCCTCCGGGCCGTCGCACTGCCGGACCCGGCAACCATGTTTGCAATCGAACGGATCGTTACCGGCGCACTTCGGCGCGCCGGCAGGATTCCCGTTGCTATTCCACGGCATCTACCCGAAAACCATTTTTTCTGAGGCTATGGCAAAACAAAACGACACCCGTCAAAAAAACAGTTCCGGGTTCATGGCCCTTGTCGCCGACAGGAGCTTTTATGTGCTCGGCGTGATTCTTTTCATGATCGTCTGGCAGATCGCGGCATCGCTCAGGCTGTTCGGCGCCGATTTCAGCGAGGCCTTCTCCCCACTGGCGGCAATACTGGCTCTCATCGAGATGATCAAAAACGGTGAACTCATCCACCACGCCCTGCCAAGTCTTCGCAGGGTACTCCTGGGTCTTTCTCTTGCCGTCGTGGTCGCTCTTCCGATCGGGGTGCTGGTCGGCTATTTCAAGAGAGTCGAGCAGCTGACCTATGTGGTTTTCCAGTTCATGCGCATGATTTCTCCCCTTGCGTGGATGCCGATAGCCATCATCATTTTCGGCGTCGGCGACGTTTCCGTGGTTTTTCTGCTCTGGCTTGTAGCCATCTGGCCGCTTATTCTCAACACCTCCCACGGTGCGGGCAGGGTCAGTCCGCTCTGGGTGAACATGGCCAAAACCATGGGGGCCATGGATATGGGCATTCTCCGCAAGGTCGTCATTCCCGCCGCGGTGCCCGACATGCTGACCGGGCTGCGGCTTGCCGTAGGGGTGAGCTGGATTATTCTCGTTCCTGCAGAAATGCTCGGAGTCCCCGACGGCCTGGGTTATTTCATTCTCGATACCCGCGACCGGTTCCGTTACGATCAGCTCATGGCGACCATCATGGCCATCGGCATGATCGGCTATCTGCTCGATTCGGCCAACAGGTGGCTTATCCACAAGTTTTCATGGAAGAACTAACCGGCAGGGAGGCAATTATGACCACAGAACGCCCAGTGCTCATCAGCGTAAGGCAGGTGACGAAAACCTATAAAAAAAACGGCAGGGAGTTTCATGCCCTCCGGGACTGCTCCTTCGAGGTCATGAAGAACGAGTTTCTCGTTATCGTGGGTCCTACCGGCTGCGGGAAGTCTACCCTTCTGAACCTCATCGCCGGGCTTGATTTTCCGAGCGCGGGAACGATACTGCTCAACGGGGAACCGGTGAGCGGTCCCGGCGCGGACAGGGGTGTGATTTTCCAGGAGTATGCCCTGCTCCCGTGGCGGAGCGTCCTGAAGAACGTCGAGCTTGGTTTCGAGTTCAGAAAGAGCCCCATGAGCCGGAACGAAAAGGAGGCCGAAGCCATGAAGTATCTCGATATGGTCGGGCTTGGCTATGCGGTGAAAAAACATCCCGGAGAACTGTCCGGAGGCATGAAGCGAAGGGCGTCTCTCGCCATGATTCTTGCCATAAAGCCGGTGATCCTGCTCATGGACGGAGCCTTCAATGCGCTGGACTCGAAAACGAAGATGACCATGCACCAGGAGATAACCCGCATCTGGGAAACCGAAAAAAACACGATTGTTTTCGTTACCTCCGATCTCGACGAGGCGGTAAAGCTGGCCGACCGGATCGTCGTGCTCAACCGCGAGGGGTCGATAGAGGCCGTGCTCCAGAACGAACTGCCCCGTCCGCGTCTCGGCAGCGCCTCCCGCGACCTCGATTTCCATCACCGGTTCATCGCGTTCCGCGAAACGGTCATGAATGTCATAAAAAAGGATGCAGGACTGAGAACCTGCGCGATCAGTTAACACTCCAGCACCATCAGGACATGATTACATCGATGAACGGGATTTCTTCGCAAGAGAAGCCGCTGCTTGAGCTTCGGGATGTTTCGAAAACCTTCATGAAGGACGGCGCCGAGTTCCGGGTGCTCGAAAAGGTGAACCTCAGCATCAATGAAGGCGAGTTCGTCTGCATCCTTGGTCCTACCGGGTGCGGCAAGTCGGTAACGCTGCAGATCGTCGCCGGACTGCTCGAACAGTCATCGGGCAGCGTCATTCTCGACGGAAAGGAGGAGCGCGGCCCTGGGCCTCACAAGGGGATGGTCTTTCAGGAGTATGCGCTCCTGCCCTGGCGGAGCGTCGTCGAAAACGTGGAGCTCGGCCTCGAACTGAAAGGAATCGCAAAAAAAGAGCGCCGCAAAATCGCGGAGGAACAGCTTGAGCTTGTGGGCCTCAAGGGCTCCGAGTCGAGAATGGTGCACGAGATATCCGGAGGGATGCGTCAGCGCGCTGCCATCGCAAGGGCATTGGCGAACCGCCCGAAAATCCTTCTGATGGACGAACCGTTCGAGGCGCTCGACGCGCTCACCAAGGAGGAGATGCAGATCCAGATTCTCAAGGCGTGGGAAAAAACCCGCACAACCATCTTTTTTGTAACCCACGACGTCGACGAGGCGATTTTTCTGTCCGACAAACTCTGCGTCATGGATATCAACCCCGGCAGGGTGAAGAAAATCATCACCAATACCCTGCCACGCCCGCGTCATGAACTGGTCTGCCGGACGGACAGTGCGTTCTGCGCGATTCGCGATCAGATCATCCAGCTCTACTCCTCGCTCAAGGACGAAGATCTCGACCTGGTTTTTTAACGGACAAAGTCACCTGACCGCCATGAGAAAACACACTGACAGGAACCGCCGTTTTACGGCCGCCGTCCTCTGCGGCGCGCTCATACTCTCCTCGTTCCTTTCCGGCTGCACCGGAAAAAAAACGGAGGAGCCTTTACGGGAAAACCGCTCCGGGCCTGAGACCTCCGATGCGGCGCATCCGATGGACGGGCTCCGGCTCTATCTCGGCTACTGCTTCATCTGCCACGGGCAGACCGGCAGAGGCGACGGCCCTTACGCCGCGTCCCTCTCGGCGCGTCCGGCGGATCTTACCGACAAGGGGTATTTCGACAAAAAAACCGATCAGGAAATCTACGACTTTATCAGCAGGGGCGGCATCGCCCACGGCAAGTCGATACACATGCGTCCTTTCGGCATGCAGCTTACCCGCCGGCAGATCATGGATCTTGTGGCCTATGTCAGGGTGCTCAACGAGGGGCGTCCGGTCGATCTGGAAAAAGCTTCAGGAAACACCGCAGACGACATCTACGGGATGTCCTGCATCATGTGCCACGGGCGGGACGGAGAGGGTGACGGCGAAATCTCCAGAAAACTCGGCATAACCATACGACCGCTCGGCAGCAGGGCCGTGCAGTCAATGAGCGACCGGGAGCTGGAAACCATCATTTCGGGAGGCATTGCCGGCACGTCGAGGCCCAGCGCACGCTATATGCCCGCCTGGAGCAACAGTCTCACCGACGAACAGATCCTTCAGCTCGTCGCGTATATCCGGGCGCTGGCACAACCCTGACCCGCTCACGGGGAATGGAGTCGCCACTCAATGAATCATTAAAGAGCAATGGACTTATGGCCGACGAAAAAGTGTACTGTTACGACGATGAGCTGACCGGCTCGCGCAATGCACCTCCCTACCAGCCGGGAATGCCGATGAAAGACCGGATCAGGCTTGTGCATCGTCTCAACTACAGCAAGGAAGAGGTTGTAAAGCATACCGCCAACAAAGCCGTTGCGGAAATGGTGGAGCATATGCAGAAGGAGGGGATCAGCAACACCTTCGACCGCTTTCTGCAGCAGCATCCCCAGTGCGGATACGGCCTGACCGGCGCCTGCTGTGCCTTCTGCTCCTACGGACCCTGCCGGGTGACCGAAAAAGCCCCGCTTTCGGTATGTGGCAAGGATGTCGATCTTATCGTCGCAGGCAATGCGCTCCGCCGCCTCGCCTCCGGCATGGCGGCCCACGGCGCTCATGCCCGGGAGGTATTCATCGCCCTGAAAGCCGCCGCTGAAGGCAGTGCCCCCATTCCGTTGAAATGCCCGGAAAAGGGGGTCGCCGTGGCCCGCCTGCTCGGCATCGCAACCGAAGGGAAAAGCATCGAAAAGATATGCGGTGAAATCGCCGACATCTTTATCGACGATCTCCAGCGATCCTTGCCGAAACACCACGCGACGCTGCACGCACTGGCCCCGAAAGAGCGCGCGGAACTATGGGAAAAGCTCGGTATCGTGCCCATCAGCGCCTACCATGAGTGTTTCGAGGTCAACAACCTTACCAGCCACGGCACCGATTCCGATTTTGAAAGCCATATGCAGGCGTTCCTTCGCACGGTGCTGGCCTATGCCATTACCACGGTAGTCTCGACATCCCTGGCTACCGACATCGTCTACGGCCTTCCCCGGCGTTCAAAGCTCAACGTCAATCTCGGCAGTATCGCAACCAGGGGTTGCGTGAACATAGGCATCAACGGGCATGCGCCCATGGTCGCCTTCGCCATCTGCGATATCGTCGGTACGCCAGGGATCATGGAAAAAGTGAAAGCCGTCGGAGCGGAGGATATCAGACTCTACGGCATGTGCTGTACAGGAGGGGAGTTCATCGAGCGTGATCTGGGCATCCCGCTGGTCGCCATGGCCTCGTCGGCCGAAATGGCCGTGGCGACGGGAGCGTTCGAGGCAATCGTCGTCGACCAGCAGGATGTGCTGCCGGGCATGATGCATGTGGCGCGTCAGTTCCACACCAAAGTCATCACCACCTCTCCATCAGGAAGAAAGGAGGGCGCCATCGTGCTGGAACTCGACTACTATCTGAAGAATCTCGACAGAATCTATGAACTGGCCGAAGAGATTCTCGATATCGCCATCGCCAACTACCGGAACCGCGATGCCGCCAGAATCCACGTCCCGAACATCAGGGCGAAGGTCGAACTCGGGTTCAGCGCCGAAGAGGTGATGAAGCTTTTCAACGGGTCGATGCCCGACAAAAAGATACACGGCCTGGCCGCGCTCCTGAAAGCAGGCAACATAAGGGGGATTGTGAACTTCGGTTCATGCGGCAACATCCGGGGAGCCGTGTTCGAACGGAACCAGATCATCATCGCCAAACAACTGATTAAAAACGACGTGCTGGTAACGGCCCACGGATGCTCGGGAATGGGTCTCCTCTTTGCAGGACTTGCGCACCCCGAAGCCTCGGTGCTGTGCGGCGCAGGGCTGAAGGCGGTCGTCGAGGCGAAGGCTATTCCGCCGGTGCTCCATGTCGGGGCGTGTACCGACAGCACGAGGGCAAGCCAGATCATGGCATACACCGCCAATGCCGCCGGAGTTCAGAATCCCGCCATGCCCTTTGCCATGGTCGCCGCCGACCCGGCTGCCGAGAAAACCATGGGGGCTCGTTACGCATTTGTGCTTAACGGCATCGAGACCTACTCCTGCGTACAGGACAACACGCTGGCTTCCGACCGTTTCATCGATTACGTGAGCAACCGCCTGCGCTCGACAGTCGGGGCGGCCATGAACTGGAACCCCGATCCTTACCGAACAGCCGAAGATATCCTGCGTATGCTCGACAGGAAGCGGGAGGCACTCGGCTGGCCTGTTACGGAGTATGTGATTGGCACGAAAGAGGAGATAGAGGACCGCATTCCCGACACGGTAGAGATCGGCAGATCGTTCTGTGCGAACCTCTGAGCGGAAATATGGTCCGCAAAGCAGCGCTGCCGTTTCCGGCAGATTATCTACACAACCAAAGGAGTAAGGGAGGGAAGAGCTATGCTGTTCGACGTTGAAAAACAGGCCGCGCAACGCTGGATTGTGGAGGCGCACCGGGTATGCGAAGGATGTCCCTATTTCGGCATGGTTTCGGATGAACCCCCGTTCTGCATCATGCGCCAGAATCCGCCTGAGTGCACGATTGCCGGAATTGCCGGAAAATCCGGTACTCTGGTTCAGGAGAACTGCTGATGGGGAAGCCGGAAATTCCCGAACGCGATCCCCGCAGCCACTGGGACGCAATCTATTCGAACGCGGAGCCTTCCCGGCTGAGCTGGCACCAGCAGTTTCCCATCGAGTCTCTCGACCTCATCGAGGCTTCATGCGTCGACGCAGGAGCTCCAATCATCGATGTCGGGGGAGGCGCCTCGTCGCTTGCCGACTGCCTGCTGCACCGCGGCTACGGAAACATTACCGTACTCGACTGTTCGGAGGTGGCTCTCGACCAGGCAAGGCAGCGGCTCGGCTCCATGGCCGAAGAGATCCGCTGGCTGACCGGCGACGTCAGGAATTTCCGCACCGGCGAAAAATTCATGCTCTGGCACGACCGGGCGCTCTTCCATTTCATGGTCGATGCGTCGGACCGCAGAAAGTACCTTGAAACGCTCGATGCCTGCCTCGATGCGGAGGGCCATGTGGTGCTCGGCGCCTTTGCGCTCTGCGGACCCGGTACCTGCAGCGGTCTGGAGGTGATGCGCTTTGACGAGTCGCTCATATCCGAACTGTTCGCTCCCCGTTTCAGGATAGTGTCCACCATGTTTTCCCGGCATGAAACCCCGTCGGGTCAGCCGCAGGACTTCATGTTTTTTTATATGCAGAGAGTGAAGGAGTGAAGCCCGGACGTGCTGATGCGGTTCCGGTTCAGCGGAAAATCTTTTTTTGTTTTGTATTTCAATTATATAGTTATATAATACCGCTAAAGAGCGGACGCTTTGCGGTCCGCTCTTGCAGGGAGTGTTTTCGCATCGGCCTTTCCCTGAGGCCGCGTTTCAGGGAAAGGCCGATGCACGTGCTCAGGTGTTTAACCGTTTAGACAGGTGTTCCCGGCATTATGCAGTGGACTGAAACAACAGGGCCCGGTTCGTTTGACGATGCTCTCTCTCCGGATGTTTCCGGAAGGTCGGCTTTGCCGGCTTACAACGTGAAAGAGGCCCCTTATGGCACCTGAAAACCGTTCCGCACTTTTTTTCAGGTGCGCGGTCAAGCAGGCTCGCTCAGAGCCCGAGGGAATGGAAAAGGAGCGGCAAGGCACAGAGCCCAATGGCAATGTTGGTTGCTCCGCAGATTTTTGTGATGATTGCGTTCGGCTTGTACCAGGCAAAGGGAAGCAGAAAAGTCAGCACATTGATGAGCACCAGCACCGTGCCTAGCGGCCAGATTTTTCCGAGGAGGAACGCCTTGTAGCTGAACACAGCGGTCATGAAAAAGATGCCGATGAAGAAGTGCGCATAGACCTTTTTATCGCCGGGGTTGTAGAAATGCAATGCAACGACAACCCAGAAGAGGCCGTAGGTGGCAAAAATGGTTCCGACAAAAATACGTGATTCCGGCGGCATGCCGACATCGAAAAGGTAGAGCGAGAGTGCGGTGAAAATCTGTGCGACACCCCCGAACCAGAGGGCGACGTTGGCGAGATTCTTTCCCAGTTTTGCGTGGTCGGTTTCGCCGTCAATGCCCAGCCCCAGCTGCTCCAGGCCGAATACCCATACGGTAACCATCAGGCCGAAGACGCCGATTGCTTCCGGATTTACTGCATTCATCGGAATTTTTCTCCTTTTCTGTTAATGATTGATAGTATGCTTCATGCCGCATCGGTCACAATTGTTATCGACGCGAACTGCAGAATCTACGTTTTTTAACAGAAAAACTCAGCCGGTTTTTCGCTGCCGTGCCCGTGCGGCTTTCAGCGTGAGCGGCCATGCGACCGTCCTGCGGGAGTTGTCGTTCCAGTACGGAAAAAGCCTTTTTTCCAGGCCGGCCACGGGATCGCATCCGTTTTTGGCGATAAACCGGCTGACGGCGGACCAGGTTCTGATGTAGCCGAGCAGTTCCTCTCTTTTCCACGAAACGCTCATGCTGAAGGCAGGGTGCTTCAGTTCAGTCATCGGCAGTTCGATACCTGCATAGCCCGCATCGACCATCGACCGTTCTTCAGGCCAGTACGGGCCCATCTCGGAGTGATAAAACTCCTCTACAGTGGCGCCCGTTTCCGCACCTTCAACCGTAACCGGTCCGTATGCCCATACGGCAAGCACTCCTCCCGGAACGAGCACCCGCTCCGCTTCCCTGAAAAACCGCCCGATGTCGAACCAGTGCAGGGCCTGCGCAACCGTAACCAGATCGACGCTCCCGGATTCCATTCCTGAATTTTCGGCCGGAGCGGTCCGGTACTCGATACGGGGATGCGGCGCTGCGGCGGCTATCTGCTCATGGCTGGCGTCGGTTGCCGTGACGCGCCCGAAATGCCGGGCAAGACCGAGCGCGGCCTGTCCGGAGCCGGTCGCACAGTCCCATGCATGGCGACCTGACGGTGCGACCGATGCCAGCCACACGAAAAGCGCTTCCGGGTAGGAGGGGCGGAATGCCGCATAGTTTGCCGATACCCCTGAAAAGTGGTCATGGAATCCGGGGTTGTGCTTTCCGGTCGGTGTCGTTGGGGCGTCCACTGTTTCAAACGTGAATGTGGCTGGTAACGGTAACGTATTCTTTGAAAGCAAAATATGAAAACTTCCGAAATGCCGGAACGACCCTCTTCGTCAACGGCACGAAACCGAAACAACCCGCAGCGGTATCCTGCGCAAACTGGACGCTCAGCCTGCGGCATACATGCTGAGAGCGGCTCCGGTTTCTGCGATAGTATTGGTTATTACGGGCATTATGCGGAACCCGCACATGGTTCCGGTTCTTTTTGACGTCATATTGGCAGAGAGGGGCATCCCCAGTAACCACAACAGGTTTAAGAGATATAAATCATCACAAAAAGAGACAGGCAGACAATTATGAGCACATCAATGAGATCATGGGCCACCCCACTGGCCATCGGCAGTTTCATCATTCTGGCCGTTACCGGCATCCTTATGTTTTTCAAGATCGAAGGGGGCTACATCAAGCCGGTACACGAGTGGCTGAGCTGGCTGATGGTGGCTGGCGTCGTGCTGCACACCATCGCCAACTGGAAGGTATTCGTAGCCTACTTTTCGAAAATCCCGGCGGTCTCCATCATTTCGGTCGCGGTTGTCGTAACGGCGCTTGCGGTGTTCATGCCCGCTTCACGCAGCGAGAACCCGAGGGCGAAGATGATGAAATCAATCGAATCGGCCAGGCTCGAGACGGTAGCCGAACTCGCCGGAAAGGAGAGCGGCGAAATCATCGCGACCCTCGCAGGGAATGGCATCAGCGTAAGCGATCCGTCCATGACCATCCGCCAGATCGCCAAGGCGAACCAGAAGAAGGAGATGGATGTGCTCGGGCTGGTGTTCAGATGAGCCGCAGCTATCCAGTACGTTTAAAGCCGGGCATCGTCCCGGCTTTTTTTATTTCGGTTTCTAACGTGATAAAGGAGCGGGCACTCGGATATGTGATTGCGGGTGGAGTTAATCCGGCATGGGAATGAGCCTGTCAAGTCCGGTTTCCACAAGAAAGATTTTCTGCATAAATCCGTAGATGTCCACGCCGCATTTATCGCAGACGCGGAATGCACTTGCCATATCCCGGTTATTAGCCATGGCTTCTTGTTCCGTGTACGTTGGCTGTCCGGTTTCGAGGTTGACATAGTTCCGGAAATCGTCATCAGGATGAAGGCTGACGCCGTTACGGATCACGGTTCCGGCAAATTCCGCAACATCATCAAGGTTCTCGATTCTCATTGTTATCTCCTGTTTCATTGGTTCAGGATAGCTGATGTAACTGTATTGTCATTATCGGGGTTACTTCCTCCTCTGAACAGTCTCAAGAATGGCGTCCTTTCCTTTTTCGGAATACATGATGGTCCGTCCAAAAATCATGTAATGTTCAGGGGTCTTCAGTTTGGGCTGATACTCGTATTTTCCTGATTTTCTTCCTGCTCGCATGTTGAAGAGAGTTTGCCTGCTGAGCCCCGAAAGGCTCATTATTTCTGCTTCCGTATAGTTTTTTTCTTCGCCCATTGATGTTGCAGGTGTCAGTCGGCTGTTTTTCCTGCCGATGGTGGCAGATAGGCGTCATTGAAAAGCGTATAACCTGCTCTTTCAAGCAGCGGGAGTTCATGTTCCCTTGCGCCGATGACCTTGTTGATGAGTACGGCAGGATATGGTTCTTCCTTTTCTATGGTACTGCTGATCAGGGTATAATCCCGGTTGTCCAGGGCTGCTGATGCGTTTCTGTCTTCAATGAGGGTTCTTCCAAATGCAAGTAAGCGCACTGCTTCAATAAAGTCCGCTTCAACAGCATCCATGTCGCCCCGCATTCCGAGATATTCCCGGTCATAACGCTCTTCAATCCGGTATTTGCTGATGGCAAGAGAGAGATCGAGGTCACCTGTTTCAATGGCCAGATCCTCGATACCGTCAACGAGATCTCCTAACGTCGTTTCAGGCTCGTTTTCGTAGTGGTAAAGACGTTCGGCTATCAGCTGCGCAGTTGACGGTTTTTTCATGGCTTTCCTGTTTCGTGTCGCTGATGAAACGGTTTTTTTTTGTACACGCAAGGATTACTTTTATTGTAACGCTTTTGTTTACAATATGCAAACAAAATAATCCCATTTTCAGGGCTCTTGAGGCAAGTGATCTGATTGCCTGTTATTCCCGATCAGCAGCAGCGTCCGGGGATGGTGCGCAGGATCTATAAGCACAATGTGGCGTTGGATTTCTTTCATCATGGAACGCCGATAGAGATTATCTGTATATTGAGTCATTTTATGGGGGTGTTCCGGGATGAATGCCTAAATTCATGAACTGGTTTATGTGTCTGGGTCATGCCCGAGAGGTCATCTGCAAGAAGCAGGAGGATTACAATGTCATCCATCAGCATAACGGATTAGGACGTCTGACGCCTGAAGAATTTATGGTTTCAGCAAACGGATTTTTGCCAACAAGAAGTGGTCTATTAAACGGGAGAACGTCCAAGTATATAGAGGCTCATCACATAAAACCTGCTTCCGAATATCAGGAAAGCTCTGCGTTTGCTGAGGCAGATATGGAGCTGCTTTCCCAAAATTGTCATAGAGCGTTTCATATTTACATGAAGATTACTCCTCTGGAGTATCGTGTTATCAAGGAACGACTAAAAAATCGTTGTTAAGGTTGAATAAATCCATTGCCGTTATTGATCTGTTTGCTGGTCCGGGCGGGCTCGGCGAGGGCTTTTCTGCCTTTACAAGACCTGAGCTGGATCGCCCTTTTCGGATAAGGCTTTCTATAGAGAAAGACTATTTTGCGCACAGAACGCTTCGGTTACGGAGTTTCTTTCGTCAGTTTTCTGCAAAAAAGGCACCAGAAGACTACTACAGATATCTAAGGGGTGAAATTGATTTTACTGCGCTTAGCAAGAGATATCCCTGCGAAATGGAGGCCGCTAATCAGGAGTCCTGGCATGCCGAACTTGGGGTTACTGACCAGAATGCTGTTGATCAGCGAATAGCCACGGCCCTTGGGGGAGCTAATAAGTGGATCTTGATCGGGGGACCGCCCTGCCAGGCATATTCTCTTGTTGGCAGATCCCGCAATGGTGGCACTAATCCGGATGATGCACGGCTTTATCTTTACAGGGAATATCTGAGAATTATTGCCATGCATTCACCGGCAGTCTTTATCATGGAGAATGTCAAAGGCTTGCTTTCGTCTCGAATCAATAATGAGCTTATTTTCGATAAAATTCTCAGCGATCTTCGTTGCCCGACGAGAGCGATCAATAACTCACCAGCAATTCCGTCTGAAAATGAATACAATTTGTTTTCACTGGTGAACAGATCATCAGAAACGGCCAGTGGCTGGAAAGAACTTGACCCTAGAGATTTCATCATCAGATCTGAGGAATACGGTATTCCTCAGACACGTCATAGAGTTATCGTTTTAGGGGTCAGAAAGAACGTATCCACTTCAGGTGTCGGTGTTCTGACGCCATCCGAGTCGCAGGTGACAAGTGAGATTCTTAAGGGTCTGCCTCATTTGAGAAGCGGGCTTTCAAAAGTAAAAGACAACGGGGTTGCATGGAGGGCTGCTCTGGCACAGTATCCAGTACATTCTAAGGATTCAGTATCGAAACTGGTTTGGGGTGTCATTGGAAAAATGCCACATGAGGAATGTGCTCGAGGGGCGGATTTTATTGGCACTCCTGCGGGTCAGATGAGTGCCGATCTTTCATCATGGTTTATTGATGATCGCATATGCGGAGTATGCAATCATAGTTCAAGAGGTCATATGGCTGAAGATTTGCACAGGTACCTGTTTACGGCTTGTTATGCGCAGATTAATGGCCGCTCTCCGACACTTCAGGAGTTTCCTCAGGAATTGCTGCCACGTCATAAAAATGTCAGTAAAGCAATAAACGGAGGATATTTTGAAGACAGGTTTCGAGTTCAGGTCGGGTCACGACCGTCTACGACTATAACAAGTCACATCGCTAAGGACGGTCATTATTATATCCACCCGGATCCATCACAATGCAGAAGTCTGACCGTAAGGGAAGCTGCCAGATTACAGACATTTCCGGATAACTATTTTTTTGAAGGGCCCCGTACGGAGCAGTACAAACAGGTTGGAAATGCTGTTCCGCCCTTACTGGCAAGACAGATTGCCCAAATCGTTTTTGAAGTGCTCCATGCGGGTTAGTGCCTGATCAGAAGATCGTGAGGCTTTATCAGCAATGTCCCGAGATATCGGGTTGAGATGTCGGTGTTTGATCCGAGAGGTCTTCCAAACGCCATCACATAAGCACAATTTTCCGGTAATGCGGTTATTGCTGTCGGGCATTCAGTGATAATCGAGGTTTTCGTTGTATCAGGTTATCAGGATAGTAGATATGAGCAACATGACAAATCAGATTTCAATACCTCCACGGCCGTCAGTATTGCTGGATTCCCTGAGGAATATCGGCTATACGATTGAGACAGCTTTGGCTGATATAATTGATAATAGTATTACGGCTGAAGCGGGCGAAATATCAGTCAGGTTTTTATGGGATGGAAACCACTCATGGATTGCTATTTCCGATGACGGATGCGGCATGACTCAAATTGAACTTCAGGCAGCCATGCGTTTTGGAAGTATGTCACCAAATTTGCCTCGCGAGCGAGATGATCTTGGCAGATTCGGTCTGGGAATGAAGACCGCATCAATATCACAATGCCGTAGGGTTACAGTCTGCTCAAAGTGTAACGGGGAACTTAACGCCTGTGAATGGGACCTGGATCGGATTTTCAGTGATCCTTCCGATAGTTGGTCAATTGGGGTGATGGATGGGGAGGCCGTCGCCTCTGATG
>NZ_JBAWHG010000045.1:0-16160 GCF_049593655.1 Chlorobium sp. | reverse complement strand
CGTCTTACGCAGTCCGCAAAGCGCTGTTCTCAACGGCAACGATCCCACGTGTTGACCCAAAAACGCCTCGCATATCGGTAATGTCCACGTCAGGAGCTGCCGTGTCTGCAGCGACGGTCATCGCCATTGCAGATAACGACACAACGAAAACAGGAAAGACCGACTCCAGTGGCGTCGTAACTCTCACGATTCCAACTCGCCGAAGCTATCAACTGCTTGTCGCGCACGCAGATTTTCCGGGAGCCGTGATTCCGTCGTGGGACCCGGCTGAGGATATTCAGGTATCGTTGGCGCCAACTGAGAACACAGGGTCAGTGCTGTGTCACAGCACCGGTTACATACCCGGTCTTGAGGGGCGCCTAAATCCGATTCTGGATACCAGCAACAGAACGTATTTATACGCCGACAATATCGCTATCAACGGAGGAGAGAACCAGCCAGCCACATTCAAAGTTAATCATCCCTTTGAGCTAGAGGATTGCAACGGGGTGGTAATGCAGGTTCGCGTGTTGCACATTCAAGGACGCACGTCACTAATCCAGTTCGTGCGGCCTCGATATGACCGCTAACCATCGGTTCCACCCGACGTCCCTGCCGCAGCTTCGCGTCGTCAGTGCCAAAGGTGAACCGGGACGTTCACTCGCCCTGGAGACCATGAAAAGCGATTTCTATTTCGGCCAGATGCTTTTCCACCTGACCTATGCCGGAAGGGAAAACCAATTGCTGTGCTGCGCCACGCCGCGGCAGAAGGAGTATGTCGCGAGATTTCTGGCGCATGTCATCGAATGGTACCCGGCGGAGCTTGAGGCGGGAATAGCCGCTGACGAGGCATTGCTGGCGTACGCGTTGTGGTCGGAGGCAAGTGCCTGACTGTCGGTTGATTTGCTGGGAGACTTGGGGATGTTGATCCGTAAGTAAAAACACTCTAACATACATCGAAAGAATAGTTTACATGTTCCGGGAAATGCGAAACGGTTTTTTGTTTGTCGCCCTTATAATCCGGAAAACAGCCTGAACGATTCGTTCGGCTTCGGGATTCAGGATGAGGTTTTGCCTGAAACGTAGCGGTGGATGAGGCTGGATACAAGAGTCTGGTAGGGGGTGGGTTGCTTGTGCTACCGGTATGTCGTCCCTACGGGACTGAGGAGAAAAGAGGATAGCTCTCGCGCCGGGATTTGCGCCCATGCCTTTTCAAAAACAATTCGCTGAAAGGAATTTGGTGTTGCGCCTCAGGAAAGTGCTGAAAGAAGTCGAAAACTTTTGTTTTTGCCGTTAACTCCCGATGAAAGCTCAAGTCCGATTAGAGGGAATATTGAGCAGGTGTTGGTTGAAGAGGGGAATAACGGAACTGTTTCTGTGATCCGGCAGCAGGAACGGGAGTTGGCATCGAGGAAAAAGACCCTGACGCCGAAGTTTGTCTGCAAGCACGCCGTATCGATGGCCGGGACTGGAAGACGGTTGGGAGTGATGACGAATGCGGTTGGCTATATGGTGAGAACCAGGTGAACGGTTGCTCGACAGAGCCGGAAGCTCTGTTTTTCGATAGTTAAATTACTGCCACGTACCACTCAAGAATTTGAGGAGTAAATATTATGCCTAACTTGTCAATCCATCGGACCGTCGGCCAGCCTTGCTGTCCGCAGTTCGCCGAGTTAGTACGTTAGGCAGATAAGTCATTTATGAAAAGCAATTTAGACGATAAGCACTTACTGGAACGAGCCCCATTCAGCAGTATCTTTCTGAAATACGCACTACCAAGCGTCGTCACGATGGTATTTTTTGGCGTGCAGAGTCTGGTAGATGGTATCGTAGTGGGAAATCATCTGGGGCCAGATGCTCTGGGCGGGATCAACATCATTCTGCCGTTTTTCAGCTTTATTATGGTGTTGGCGCTGATCGTCGGCATCGGAAGCCAGACTCAGGTCAGTATGGAACTGGGTCGCAAAAACACAGAAAAGGCGCAGGACGCTATGTCTACTGGCTTTTGGGCGCTGGTAGCGGTCAGTTTGATAGCAACGGTTTTCCTGGTTCTGTTCGCTGAACCGCTGACCTCACTGATGGGGGCCGACGAGCGCTTGCTGCCGTACTCTCTTGCCTACCTTAAAGGGCTTTTGCTGTTCATATTGCCGCTGACTTTATGCTTTTATTCCGATGCGATGCTGAAGGCATTGGGTCATCCCGGGTTCTCGATGATTATCATGTCACTCAGCGTGGCGATCAATGTGGTACTGACGGTCTATTTAGTGATGGGATTGGACTTGGGCACGACTGGAGCGAGCGTGGCCACTGGTCTGGCTTTCACCATTGGATTGTTGATTTCCGGGAGTATCACCTTTAATCCCAAACAACGGCTGTCGATGCTGAAGGGGCGTTTCAACATGCAGATATTGCGCCGCGCCGCTTACAACGGCTCATCCGAAGGTGTGTCTGAAATGGCGGCTGCGATCAGTATTCTGATCATCAATCTCACCGTCGTTCGTCTGTTGGGGGCTGACGGCGTGGCTGCGTTCACTGCCATCAACTTCGTTAACTTCATCGGTGTTTTGTTGTTCCTCGGAGTTTCGGATGGTCTGATCCCGGTACTGAGCTACAATTACGGAGCCGGAAACTACGAGCGGGTGAAGCGATTATTTCGCTTTGCCGCAGGGGTCAATATGAGTATCGGTGTCGTGGTGTTTGTCGTGTTGCAGTTATTCGGAGGCCATGCAATGCTGTTGTTTTTCGATAGCCGTGAAAGTCAGGCGTTCCGGATCGCTGCTGATGGCTTGCACATCTTCGCTTTCGTGTTTTTAGTAAACGGACTTAACGTGCTGATTATCGCCTATTTCACTGCACTGGGCGAAGCTACAAATTCATTTATCATTGCTGTGCTGCGTGGTTTGGTGTTCTTGCTGATTGGTGTCACTGTGTTACCAATATTTATCGGTATTAATGGTGTTTGGGCGGCAATCCCGCTGGCGGAATTGCTGGTACTGGGAGTGGCACTCCTACTGATTCATAGGATACACAAAAAATTGTTTGCACATGTATAGACATTTACCTGACAACCGGTTGCAGCGGCCACGTTAAGCCTTACATCACATGAAACTCATCCTGCCTGTTTTTTTTGCATTTATTGCGGCGACCGGAAATGCGTTGTTTGCATATGGTCAGAGGCAATCCGCCGGTATGAGTAACGGGCTGGTGTTTGTTGGCGCCAGCGCAATGGTGGCTTGTCTATTAGCTTTGTTTACCTCTCCGGTAGTTGGCCCGGTTAGTTGGGAGGGCATTCGTCAAAATCCGGGACTCGTCATCGTCAGCGGCATTGGGCTATTTCTCACCTATCTTGGTTTCAATCTGCTCTATGCAAATTTTGGCGTATCGCCCTACATTTTGTATGCAGTCATTTCAATCGTAACAACTACGGTAGTTGTTGGTATTCTTCTACTCAGGGAGCCAGTAAATGCGTATCACATGGCGGCAATCGTCGCTGCGATTGTTACGGTCATCTTATTCTCTATCGGGCAGTCCAAGGCCTAACCCTTTGGTCGAGAGGCACCGCCTGCCTGCATTGCCGGAAGGTTCCCTCCGCGTGCAGGCACGGCTTATCGATAGCCGTTTCATCCGATAGAGCGGGTCTTGTTATTGTTCTGATCGAGGGTGCTGAGATGCGGAATGCAGAAGCCGGAGGTGGTGTTCTCCAGCTGCGTTATCAGCTTGCGTGCGCTTTCACCGTCGAGCATGAAGTGGCGGTTGCCGGGAGAAACGATGCCCCAGGTAGCGTAGTAGGGCATAGTGCGATGCTGAACCAGCTTTTCGTACATCGTTCTCAGGGTGTCTACATCGTCGTTGATGCCCTTGAGAATCGGCCCCTGCTGGAGAAGCACGATTCCGGCATCGGAAAGACGGTCGAGCACGCTGCACACCTCGTCACTCAACTCTCGCGGATGAATAAACGAGGTGATCATGATGAGGGGTTTAAACCAGCTGAGCATCTCGATCAACTCACTGGTAAAGATTTCCGGGGCGAATATGGGCGCACGGGTAGTAATGCGGATGATCTCCACATGGGGAATGCAGCGAACTTCATACAATGCGTGTTCCAGGCGATCGGGGTTTCCGTACATCGGGTCACCGCCCGTGAAGATCACGTCACGGATCGATTCGTTTTTTCGCAGATACTCGATGGCCTTGTCGAGCCGCCGTCCGTCAAGAGTTGACGCGACTTTCTCCGACCTGAAGCAAAAACGGCAGTGGGAAAAACAGGCGGTAGTGTACATAAGCAAAACCTTGCCCGGATAGCGGTGGATGATTCCTTCAACCGGCTGATATTTGGCCTCGTCCCGATGCATATCCAGCGCTTCATCATCGGGGTATCGCACCAGCTCTTCGACTGAAGGAATGACAAGCTTCCTGAGCGGATCGTCAGGATTGTCGCGATCCAGCAACTCCGCATAATGCCTCGTGATTTTCATCGGCATGACCGGTCTGCACTTGCAGATTCCCTCTTTCTCTGCATCGGTCAGCGTGACATATTCAGCGAGCTGCTCCTGTGTGGTGATAAGATCGTGTTTCACGCACCTCCCGTTCATCGTCTTCTCCAGTTATTGCCTCCATCGATACTTTATTTTTCGCGGAAATAATGTAGCTCAAAACATTGTTACGTCAGCGTAACATCTCAAGGGCGCGACTCCTGTTTTGTTTTTTGGAACGATATGTTGAGGGCGCGTTCATAACCACGTCAACGTTTACTTTGGAGAGAGCGCCTGTGTCGCTTCTTTTTTAACCGGTATACCGCTCCCGACATGTCCGGTCTGAATAAAGGGGTGGATGGGTTGCCTGTGCTGCCGGCATGTCGCGCGTTCATGCCTCTTCAAACCCCGCAGGGGTGCAATGTCGGTAGAGAAGCGCTCCCTCCTCCCTCTTCCAGCACGGTTTTGTTTCAGAGGGACAAGTATTGTTGTTATATTAAACACTGAAAAAAGGTCTGAATTCAGTTCTTAATAATGCTCTTTTTTATGAAAACCATACGGATTTCAAGCGATATCATTCCTCTTGGTGAGTTCAAGACGGGAATCTCTGCCTGCCTGAAAAAGGTTCAGGATACGGGGCATCCGCTCATTATCACCCAGAACGGCCGGCCTGCAGGGGTGCTGCTTTCTCCGGCTGAATATGATGCGCTGGTGTATCGGAGGCAATTTGCCGAATCAGTCGGCCTTGGGCTTCTGGCGGCTGAAGCCGGGGAAGTGTACGATACGGAAGGGGTAAGGAAAAAGATGAAAGAGAAACGTGCATCCGCAAATCAATGAAGGTGGTTTGGACAAGCGTTGCTGTCGATAAAGGAATAGGGCACGTTCATGCCTCTTCAAACCCCGCAGGGGTGCAATGTCGGTAGATAAGCGCTCCCTCCCTCCCACATCCAGCTCCGCAGGAGCTGCATGAGACTTCGGAGCATCGATCCTGATTCACAATAAGTCTGCAAGGTATTGAAGGGTACCTCTATAAAGTTATTGCGCACCCAAATTGCTGCGTTGGTCGGTGCTCGAAATCCTCATGTATTACGTGTACACTCCGGTTTCTCCGCTCCGTCCGCGCTGCTATACTCGCGCTCCTTTATGGAGCTTGCACTTTGATCGCTCATCTCACTTTATAGTGGTGCCCTGAAGAGAAACCGGACAGACGCGCGCCGTTCAGGGCTCTGCCCATTGTGCGCAGTTGCGCCAGCTCATGACGCTTACTCCGCCTCTTTCGTATGAATCGTCACCTCCGTAGATCAGCCAGGGCTGAAGCGCCTCGTCAGCGGCAAATCGTGCGGCTTTGAGGCCTGAGCGGATATAGTCGCCGGTAATGGTCTGGCCTGATTTTATTTCTATCGGCTGAAGCATTCTGCCCCTTTCAAAAACAATATCGGCTTCGAGCCCGTTGTTGTCGCGCCAGAAGTAGAGGTCGGCAGGAAGTCCACGGTTATACCGGGCTTTGAGGCATTCGCTGACGATGCATGATTCAAAAATTGCTCCTCTCAGGGGATGAATGGCAAGAAGTTCGGATGAACGGATGCCAAGAAGCCAGCAGGCAAGACCCTGATCGATAAAATAGAGCTTCGGCGTTTTTACGAGCCTCTTTCCGAAGTTTCTGTAGTATGGCGGAAGCAGATGAACAAGGTAACTCGATTCGAGAACCGAAAGCCATGAACGGGCGGTTGTATGGGAAATGCCTGTTTCGCCCGCAAGAGCATGCAGGTTCAGCATCTGTCCGTTTCTCCCTGCACAGAGGCGCACAAAGCGCTGGAAGACCGACAGATCCTGAATTTTTATGACCTGCCGGACATCCCTTTCGATATAGGTTGCCGTATAACTGGAAAACCAGTCGCCATGCAGCATGTTTCGGGCATGAAGGGCGGGATAGCATCCCTGCAGGAGCAGATGGTCGAGAGATATCGAATGCTCGCCAACTCCCGGTATTTCCGACAGCGATAACGGGAGCAGCGTGGTCATGCCCACGCGGCCGGCAAGCGACTGGCTTACTCCGGAGAGCAGTCCGAATTGCTGTGAACCGGTTACGATGAATTTTCCGGGAACCGGTGCTTCGTCAACCATGCCCTGAAGGTACGAAAACAGATCAGGCCAGCGTTGCGCCTCATCGAAGATGGCTCCATCACGAAACCGCTGAAGGAATCCTTTCGGGTCTTCCATCGCGAATGCCCGTTCTGCAGGATCTTCAAGCGTAACATAAGGCTTGCCGGCAAAAACGGATTTTGCCAGCGTTGTTTTTCCCGATTGCCTTGGTCCGGTTATCGCAATAACAGGAAATGCGTTGGCCAACCGCTGAAGGGTTGCTGTCATGTTTCGATAGATCATAGAAAATTATACAATTTTAAAGTTGAAAATTCAAATTGTATAAAATGTGTGGATAGCGAGGAACCCGGACGGGGAGGCGTTGTCCGTTGCGATGAGGAAAAAAGGTCAGTTCGAGTAAAAAGCGATCAGGCCGAAGGAGACAAAGAGCACGGAGGCCAGAAGAATGGTATAGTCGCTGATCCTGCGCATGAAGGCCGTTTTGTTCTCCTTGTACAGGCTTGCGATCACGATCACGGCGACGTTGTTCGCCAGAAGGTAATAGGTGGAAGCCGGCAGATTTTCCGAGGAAGTGAAATAGAGCAGGAGCAGTCCGCTTATCAGGCTCGTGACGATGAGAAACCGTTTCGTTTGCGCGAAGGAGAGCGTGTTGGCGATGGTTTTGATGCCGCTCATACGGTCGCCCCGGTGGTCGCGCATGTCCCACATCACCTCCACGAAAAACGCGCATATGAACACATACCCCCAGCAGATCCAGGCTTTCAGCGACAGCGCCTCTCCTTCGAAAAACAGGGGCAGAAAGACGAGCGCGGTGGCCCAGTCGATGGGAGGGGTGAGATTCTTGACGATGTAGATGTCTTTCAGACGCCGCGCTCCGTTCAGGCGACGGGAGAGGAAAGGGGGAAAGCATTTGTGGTTGTACAGAAAGCCGATGAGGATGACGAGCGCCGTCGTCAGGAACGCAGGCTGCCCGAACTGAAAGGCTGTGACGAGTGAGACCAGGGAGAGCAGGTAGAAGGTCGCGTAGGTGATAAGCGCTTCGTGCCGGATTGCGTTTTTCAGCCCTTCCGGGTCGTTCGTGGCGTCTTCGCCTTCGTCGGTAAGCCGGTTGTCCTGGTAGATCGAGAAGGTCAGGAAGAACACCGTCAGGACGGCCCATCCGCTGACCGGAATATCGAAATACAGCGACCAGCTCGCGGCTCCGAGCGAGGAGAGAAGCGACAGATGCAGTTTGTTTCTGAAGAAGTAGTGCGGCACGTTCTGTTCTTCCTCCCGGTTGATTGTAAAGGGCCCCTCTGTAACGATTCCGTCCTGCCTGCAACTCGATTGCTCATCACCCGTTACAGAGGGGCCTGAAACTATTTCGCTGTGGGCGATCCGCTATCCTGTTTCGCCACCGGCGGGAATTTGCCGGGGTCGATGACGAACCAGACCTCGTTGAGTTTATGGCCGTTCGTATCGCCGGCCTTCAGGTCCATGGCGTAATAGTAGAGCGGATATCCGCGGAAGGTGCTCTGTTTCTTCCCGTCAGGCCGGTCCATGGCGCCGAAATCGGTTGCCTTGAGGGATGGAGGAACGGTGAACACGGCACCGCCGAAAAATGCCGGCCACTTTTCCAGACAGGCACCCGTGCAGGCGCTTGTGTTTTTGGAATCTTTTTTAAACCAGTAGAGCGTTTTACCGCTGCCGTCGGCAAGATAGCTGCCGATACCCTCTTTCTGCCCGACCGTTACCGACGGATTCGCGGCAATGGCGGTGTTCAGGGCGATAAACATCATCGCGGCGCCAAAAATAAACAGCACAATCTTTTTCATGGTCTTCTCCCTTCGCGTGTTGATTGATTAATACGGATCGTCCGGTACTGCATTTCAAGAAAAGCCCTGACTGCCGGTATTGATTATGGGGGGAAGCAAAATCATCAGGTGAGCCAGTCAATAAAAACAGCCTGGCAAACATAAAAAGTTGCAGTTCCGGCAACTTTGCTTCGGAAAATAAAGCATGTTTCGGGGAGTGCGGTCGCGTAGGCGGAGACTTCGGACAATTGTTTTTTTGACGGGAGCAATTGCGGTGAGGCAGGGCCGAATGGATGGCGTGCGGCAACATTCCGCTCCCCTTGCGGCTATGCCGACCGGCGAGATGTGCGCACGATCGTGAACCCTTGGATAGCCTAAAGCGTTAATCTTCTGGCTGGGCGTAATCCTGAACGTTCACTTCAGGGTTTCGTGGCGATCGGGGTTGACGGAGGGGATTCGGTTCCGCGATGCGCAGAAAGGTGCGGATTTTAAAAGAAAATCGCCTTGGACAACGCCGGTATTTTGTTTTTAATTAACGTGATAAGGATGTTGTAACAGGGCTGCAGGCTGCGATCGGCTCGATTTTTTTTGCGTCCGTTTTTCCTGCGGATGCCGGATACGCGATTGAAGCGTGTTGCACTGCATTGTCCATCCGCAGGCATTCCCCGCGCTGCGGCACTTCATGGTATCGGGTCGTCCCGGAAGGAGTTCCCGAGGCATCCGGTCCCTCTTCCTGCCGGATTCGATGCATCCATTCGATGGCGGCAGCGTGATGCTGCATCTTCTCGCCGACGGTCCGGTTATCCGGTAACCGGGCCTTTACTCCGGATGTGCCGCCCTGAAAGAAAAGGTTTTTGCAAATGCAAGGTGCGGGAAACGGGGCGTCATCCGTCGTTATGTATAGATAAACACGTAAACAATTGGTCATGATTGAACACTTCTTTCCGCAGATTCTGTTGCTTCTTGCTCTCACCGTAGCCGTGGTGATCGTTTTTCAGAGGATGCGCATTCCCTCGAGCCTCGGCTATCTTCTGGTCGGCGTCATACTTGGCCCCCATACCAAAGGGCCCGTACTCGATGTGCAGCCGATCCGGGAACTGGCGGAATTCGGCATCGTATTTCTGCTGTTCACCATCGGCCTCAACTTTTCGCTTCCGCAGATCCACGCCCTCCGCCATCTGGTGCTTGGTCTGGGCACCGCGCAGGTGCTGCTTACCACGATTGCCGTCGGGCTCCTTCTCTGGCTTTCCGGTCTTTCGCCGATGGTCGCCTTCGTAGTGGGTGCCATCTTTGCCCAGTCATCGACAACCATCATCAGCAAGCAGCTTGCCGAACAGGGGGAGGAAAATACCCGGCATGGACGGCTCGGCGTCGCCCTGTCCGTATTCCAGGATGTCACGGCCGTGCCGTTCGTCGTCGTCATTCCGGTACTGGCCGCGTCCACATTCGGCGCCGGTTTACTGGCCACATCCCTCGGTTGGGCCTTCGCCAAGGCGATAGCCGCTTTCGCGCTGGTGTTCGTTATCGGACGCTGGGCATTGCGGCCGCTTTTCCATATGGCTTCGGAGCGCCGTTCGGCCGAGATATTCACCCTCACGGTGCTGCTTGTTTCGCTTGTTGCGGCATGGATCACCAGCAGCCTTGGGCTTTCGATGGCATTCGGGGCTTTCCTTGCAGGAATGATGCTGGGTGAAACGGAGTTCCGTCACCAGGTGGAATCGACCATCCGGCCGTTCAGGGACGTGCTGCTTGGCCTGTTTTTCATTGGAATCGGCATGCTTTTCGATCTTGCCTCCCTTCCTGCGATATGGCATTTTGCCCTGCTCGGCGCCCTTATCCTCATGCTGTTCAAGACCCTGCTGGTGTCGCAGATCGTGAGGATGAGCGGTATCGATCCGGTTACCTCATGGCGGACAGGCTGGCTTCTTGCCGTAGGCGGCGAGTTCGGTTTCGCCCTGCTTGCCATCGCTCTCGACTCCCGGTCGCTCGATTCGCGTACCGGACAGATCGTGCTGACGTCGGTCCTTTTTTCGATGATTCTCGCGCCGTTTTTCATCCGCTACAACCACGAACTGGCCCGTTTGTTCACCGGAGGGAAACCGGGGAGTGAAAGCGACGAGAAAAGTCAGGTTCCCGGTGAAATTCCTTCGCAGACCCGCGATCATGTAATTATCTGCGGTTACGGGCGCATCGGCCAGAGCGTGGCGCATTTTCTGGAAAAGGAAGCCATACCCTATGTGGCGCTCGACATGGACGCTTCAAGAGTGAAGGAGGCCCATCTTGCAGGCGAGCCGGTTTTTTACGGGGACGCTTCCGAGCGTGACATGCTGGAAACCATCGGTATCGATGCCGCCAAAATGGTCGTCATCAGTCACGAAGATGTGGCAAACGCCCTCAAGACCCTGCATCATATCCGCGCGCTTCGTCCCGATATACCCGTAATGGTCCGTACCCGCGATGAAAGTCATCTCGAAGAACTGCGGCAGGCCGGCGCCACGGAAGTGGTTCCCGAAACGCTCGAAGCCAGTCTGATGATTTCATTGCATGTGCTGCTTCTGCTCAATGTTCCTGCCGACCGCGTTCTGCGCTGCCTCCAGGATCAGCGCGAAGGGCACTACCAGTTTCTCAGAGAGTTTTTCAAGGGCAATGCCCTCATGACCGAAGGGGTATTCGAATACACGGCCGACCGGCTGCGGCCTGTCGTGCTGACGCCGGGAAGCAACGCCGAAGGGAAGCGGCTGGGCGACCTCGATCTGAAAGCGGTCATGGTCACTGCGATCGTCCGCAAAGGCGAGCGGCAGATGGAGCCCTCTGCCGATACCATGCTCCTTGCGGACGATGTGCTCGTGCTCTCCGGGAACGCCCTGGCACTGGATCAGGCCGAACAATTTCTTGTCGGCTGAGAGGGCCTGCCGTATTGCCTGAATGCCCGATGAGCCGGAAACGCTCAGCATGGATTGTCGTTCATGGGGCGCACGCTGAACTGCGGGGCAGGGAAATGTGTTAATGGAGGAAATTGACTGCAATAGCTGCAATAGCGGAACAAACCAGGGGATTTTACCATGTCGATACTGTTCACTCCGGCAACGCTCGGCCCGACAGCGCTTCAGAACCGTATGGTGATGGCGCCCATGACGCGCAGCCGGGCGACCGGCAACCTTCCCAATGCGCTTATGGCCGAGTATTACGCACAGCGCGCATCGGCGGGGCTCATCATCACCGAGGGAACCTCCTCTTCGCCGAACGGTCTGGGTTACCCGCGCATACCGGGAATATTTTCCCTGGCGCAAATCGAGGGATGGAGAGCCGTTACCGGAGCGGTGCATGCAAAGGGCTCAAAAATGTTTCTGCAGGTCATGCACTGCGGGCGGATATCCCATCCGCTGAACATGCCCGGAAGCGCCCGTGTGCTTGCGCCTTCAGCCGTTGCGGCTGCCGGCACGATGTACACGGATGGGGCTGGGCTGCAGCCTTTTCCCGTACCGGAGGCCATGAGCGCGGAGGATATACGCTCCACCGTCGCCGAATATGCCGATGCCGCCCGCAATGCCGTGGCGGCGGGATTCGACGGCGTGGAGCTGCACGGCGCGAACGGCTACCTGCTTGAACAGTTCATCCGCCCCAATACGAACCTTCGCACCGACCGGTACGGCGGTTCCATGGAAAACCGAGCGCGGTTTGTGCTCGAAGTGGTGGATGCGGTGATCGGGGCCGTCGGCAGGGAGCGCGTGGGCATAAGGCTTTCCCCCTTCGGGGTGTTCAACGACATGCCGCTGTATGACGGCATGGAGGCTGATTACGCCTATCTTGCCGGCCGGCTCGAAGTTTCGGCTCCTGCGTACCTTCACATTGTGGACCACTCATCGATGGGAGCGCCGGTGGTGCCGGAGGGCATCAAGGCGATGTTCCGCTCCGCGTTCAGCGGGGTGCTGATCCTTTCCGGCGGTTACGATGCCGTTCGGGCCGAAAGCGATCTGGCTGCGGGCAGGTGCGATCTCGTGGCTTTCGGAAGGCATTTTCTTGCCAATCCCGATCTTGCCGAGCGCTTTAAAACCGGAGCGGCGCTGAACACTCCCGATATGGATACGTTTTATTCTCCAGGGTCGAAGGGATATACCGACTATCCGGCGCTCTCATCCCCGTTTTGAAGGGGGTGGCCGGTACGGGTTGCACCGGACCGAAAGGGGGGTAACCTTGTACCGGGTTACTTCCGTTCGAACATGGCCAGAACAACCCTGTCGGATGTCGTATAGGCTTTGATAGCCTGACAATCGTCATACCGCCACAGTCCGCTTGCAGGGTTGTATTCCAGAGATTTGCACCAGATGGTTTCACCCGAATCGTTGACGATTTTGTATGGTATCAGAATTTCGACATTGGTCGCATTGGTCGCTCCGGAGATATAGGGAGGGTAGTCGGGGCCGGTTCTGTGCATCGGGGCGAACGGGTTGATGGCTCCATTCAGTGCATCGCACAGGGATTCGTTTGCATAAATGGCGGCATCGTCGTTGTTCAGGTAGAAACAGTTTGCTTCAATTTCGCTCCTGTTTTCCGCAACGGATCCTGTTTTGAATACAACCAGAAAATTCCCGTACGACTTGGGACAGCATTTTTTGAAGTCGCGCAGGATGTCGGTATCGAGCGTGCCCAGTACGCGGAAATTATCTATCCACCGCAGTTTGCCGTCTTCGCCGCCAAAAGAGATTTTGTTCTGGTAATCGTTTCTCGGACCGATCTTGAATGGATCGTAAGAAGAGTGCGACGCGGGATCGGCGTGTTCTCCCTGTGCCTGTGCCGATTCGGTTTCGTTCAATCCTGTTTCCGTCATCAGTTGCCATTCGCTCTCCGTCCAGTCATCTTCCGGGCGGTTATTGACGGGACAGCCCTGCTCCAGCCAGAGTTTGTAGGCAAGCGTCCGGATCTCTTGTTCGGTGATTTTCGCCATGGGCGGTTTTCCTCGGTTTAAAAGGTTGAGAGGGCAAGGGGCTACTGCGTCCGGACACAGGATGTTTGGGTGCAGCAGAAGATAGCTGTTTCCGGACGGAAAAAAAGCCGTTTACCGCAGCGAATCAACATGAAAAAAATACGCAGTTGAGCTGTCGGGTACAAGAAAAAGGTTTGCATTCGTGTTCCGAAAGTTTTCGGTTTTATGAAAGCAAATCTGATTTCAGGGAATAAATCATTTCTATCCATGGATAGTGGGCATCAGAAAAAGAACGGCGCTTCGCATGATGCGGGCTGTTCGGATTGCGGGTTCCTGAACTGCTACAGGCAGGAGAGCCGGTTTCCGGATTTCTGTCCCGGAGAGATCGTCGAAGACCGATGCTCTGGCGACGACGCTCATCGTCAAGGAGAGGGTTTTCGCGCACAACCCGGCTGCAGCCCTCTATACCAGCGGCTCCCGTTAATCCTCATCTGTTCCGCGTACACTTCGGTTTTTCCGGCTCCTTCCGACTTGCTCATTGATCGCTCATGACACGGTAAAGGGAGTGAAAAAGCGGAAAACGATGAGTTGCATCGGGGGATAATCCCGTTTACAAGGGTTCCTGAGAGTCGAATCACGTTCTTTTTGCATGGATTTTTCTTTGTTTATTTTTGCTTTAATATAAAGAGTTATTTTTTTTGCAAATTATTTTTCATTACTATTACAGCGGAGTCAATTTCTCATTGACATTGAATCGAGGCGTATTGGCAGGAGAACGTCAGGGTTTTGTCTTATGCCGACTTTGATTGTTACACTCGGGGATCGATATCCGTGATGGTTATCAGGGAATTTTCGATAAAAGGACGGGATGAGATGAACACAGTCAGGATTGCGGCTATCGTGCTGATTTTATCCGGTGTTCTGGGATTGGTTTACGGTAGTTTCAGCTACACCAAAAAGATCGGGGAGGTCAAGTCTGGATCGATCGAATTGTCGATAAAGGAAAAGCAGACGGTCAACATTCCTGTATGGGCGGGTGCAGCGGCTATTGTGATTGGCGGCTTACTTCTGCTTCTGGCGAGCAGTAGACGTCAGCTCTGAAAAGGCCAGGGACAGACTTTCAGCACCTATTCCGGAATATCGCCGACAAGCTTGAACGTCGAATTGTCATGAGTGCTCCTGATTGAGTCGAGGCTTCTCTCAATGCGGGGTTATGAATGAGATATCCGCTTATCTCTGCCGCAAGCAATAAATAATCAATTAATAAATGCAAGACAGCGTATCCCTCAAGCGCAGAGGGAATAGGTTTTTATGTTTTAAATGATGTGTTTTTATGTAATTATGAGCGTATAATCATGATAATTTCTTTATTGACCTTGTGATTTTGCTGTGAGGCGCTGGTTGTCGGTATCTGAAGGTTTCTATGGTGCTTCAATGGCGCCTCCGACAATTGAGATCGGCTGTTATTATTTGAATCCTTCGATGACCGGCATGGGTGATGCTGTGCCTGAGAATACTCTTGGCAGGCTTATAAGTCATTTTTTATTATAGCATAAGCTATTCAGTTGTAAACTATTTCCCCCGGAGATTTATTGATAACAAATAAAAAAAATGATCAGATGAAGAAATTAAAAGGCGCATTTCCAATGCTATGTTCTGCCGCAATGCTCTTGTCATCACCTGCCGAGGCGCTGGTAGTACAGCCGATTTCACCGAACATTCACGGCAAGTCGCTTACAACTCCCATTGCATGGGGGAATGCCTACGGAACCATCTACGCAGGAGCGGCTTTTACAACACCAGCCCCCTACACTGATGAACTCGAAACCGCAGCAGCACTTGGAATCGGGATCGGTAACCCATACAAAAATCTTGGTCTGCAGGCTACACTGCTTGCAATCGATCTTGGAGAGTTCGATGATTTTTCCCTGAATCTTCACGCATTCCGCGCGTTCGGAAGTTCATCCGCCATAGGTATCGGCGTGGAAAACATCTTTCTGAACGAGACGGATGAATGGGATACCGACGAAAGCTATTACATCGTATTCAGTCAAAGCTTCGGCGGAGATGCTTTAGTCAATGAGCAAACTAACAGCTCCAAGCTTCATTTCAGTATCGGAGCAGGAAACGGCCGTTTCGGAAATAAAAGCGGATGGGACATCGCTGATGGAAAAGGGGAGCACGGAACCTATGTATTCGGCAATATAGCCTATGAATTGTTCAATGAATTCAATGTTATTGCCGACTGGAACGGTCTTAACCTGAATGTTGGTGTATCAAAGAACTTTCTCATCGATAACCGTCTCCCTATTGTCATAACGATAGGAGCGGCGGATCTCACTGATAATTCCGGTGACGGTGTTCGTTTGATAGCCGGTATTGGCACCGGATTTATGCTTTAGTTTCATTAACCCTCAACACAGGAGAGCAATCATGAAAAAAAAACATCTGTTTCTTTCGGTTGCAGTCGGCATGATTTTTCTTTCATCGCCGCTGCTGGCTTGCGATCTGCCAGTACCGCCACCGCCGACACCGCCTCCGGTTACGCCGCCGCCTCCGGTCCCGATCAGCAACACCGTTCCTGTTGTAAACGTACCGAGTGTGATACAGGTCGGGCAAATCGGCAGCAACGCCGTTAACGTGACCGGTTTGCATGACAATCGTCAGTTCGAAGAGCCGGTTTATGCAAATGAAAAGGAACCATCAGAAAAAGAGGATACCATAGCAACGATTGATAATTCTGAAGCAGTTGAGCTTGCACCGAAGAATCCAAGAAATTGAATGCGCTGTCTTCAGGGTTCGGCAGCATGTTTTTTGTGTGCCACGCTGGATTGCCCGATAAACCGGCAGGAACGGTCGCAGGCACTTCCAGGCCTCACGCCGCAATGC